>JANXUN010000052.1 GCA_025356185.1 Gemmatimonadaceae bacterium | reverse complement strand
AACGTTTGGCTATTCAGGTTTTTTCCCACGGCCGCCATCACGAGCGTTTGTCCAACTTTCGCGGCACCTGGATTGGGCGACACAATAACCGTGGCAACAGGACCAGCCACGACGACAGGGCGAACCGGTGGCGTAAGCGGTGACGAGGTATTGCGCGGACTCGGCGCGACGACGGCAAAATCAACACCGTTGTCGTTGGTGTCGGTCGTCCCATTCTGCGCGCGCAACACGGCAGTTGTATTCGTGAGCGTTGGCGCCGCGGTACCTTCACAGCTATTGTCGGCGGTCGTTCCGTACGAAACGAGGTCTTCGATGGCCACGGGACATGCACCGCTCAACGCACTCAGGTTCGACACCAACGCAACTTTCCCCGCGGTCGCGCTCATGGCGATGATTCCCGTCGCGTCGGGCGCCGGCAAGCTCACCGTACCGCCTGCACCGACAGCTTCTTGCACCAGATAGTACTGGCCCGGCTGCAGCGTCCCGGTTAGCGCAGTTGTCTGCCACGTCGTCCCCGCAGCACTCGCGTACTGCACCGACCAGCCCGTGAGAGTGACGACCGCGTTGGAATTATTGTAGAGCTCGACAAAATCATTCTTGTACGTCGCACCGCTGTTGCCACCGCCGCCGTACACTTGGCTAATCACCATATGACCCTCGGGCGTGAAGGGCGCGGGTGTCGGCGAGACCGACTTTTCCGCGGTCACGCATGAGGACGCGAGCGCGACTCCAACGAGGAGCAGCGAACGCGTGCGCCGATTGACAAAAGTGTGCATGGTGTGAGTCCAAGTACGGAGAGTTCGCGCAAGATAACCGCAGGCCTTTGCGCGACAGGTGCAACGATACCCCCCACACGTAACATTGCCGCACCGCCGCACGCAACAAACCTCTTGCGGGGCTCGCGTCCCGGGCCGCACGTTCTCCGCATGAAATTTTTCCATGCTCTCTCTCAGGTGGTACGACCGAGTCGGCACTTGGCCGCACTCATCGCGCTGTTGGTGACGATCCCCAGCACCGCCTCTGCGACGTGGTCGGTGATTGCCATCGATCGCGCAACGGGGCGCGTGGTGATCGCATCCGCCACGTGCGTCAACAACAATGACGCGTTCCTCATGGGCATTCAGGCGGTCGTCGTGCCAGGCAAGGGTGTGGCGGCGTGCCAAGCCGGCGTCGACGGTACGCACGCCAATCAGATGCTGGTCTACACTGAACTGCAAAAAGGAACCGACCCGGCGCGCATCATCGAGATGCTGTCGGCCGATCCCGCGTTTCAAACTCGGCAATTCGGAATTCTTGATTTGCAAGGACGCACCGCCGGACATTCTGGTCTCACCAATGGTTACGTGAGCCAAGACTATCAAGGGCAAGTGCCGGGCACGCAGATCTACTATTCGATTCAAGGCAACATTCTGCGTCCGGGCGAAGTGATTCCGAACGCGGTGAAAGCATTTCTGTACACCAAGGGCGCGATCACGGATCGCGTGATGGCGGCGCTCGAAACCGCCGACAAATTTGGTGGGGACTCGCGCTGCAGCTGCCCGGTGTTGCCCGCCGACGGCAACGCACCCGCCATTCCGTGCGAAGGAAAAACATCGCACATCTCGTACATCCTGATGTCCGACAAGAACGACACCAACGGCGATTCGCACAACAACGGTAAGTACGCGATGTATATCACGGTCGCACAGCCAGAAGCGGGCGGGCCCAACGTGATTAAGCCCAGCGAGAATTTGAATCCGGTCAAAACGCTGCGCATGCGCTACGACGTTTGGCGCAAAGCACAGCCGGCGTCGTTCAAGTGAGCGCGCACATCGCCGCAATTCGTCGCATGCTGTGCGCTGCGACATGCGTTGTTGTGTCGGTGTCGGGATCGGACACCGCGTTCGCACAGACTCCTCCCGCTGGCGCACAACCTCCCGCGCAACCACCTGCTGGGCGCGGCGGCGGCGGCGGCAACGCCCGTGCGCGCGGCATTCGTACCATGACGTTGACGTCGACCGCGTTCGCTGACGGCGCCATGATTCCTAACAAGTACGCACAAATGGGACGCGATGTCTCGCCGCCGTTGTCGTGGAGCGGCGCACCAGACTCGACGCAAAGTTTTGTGCTCATCATGCACGATATCGATGCACCGATCGGCGACGGACATGATGACATGTTGCATTGGATGGCATGGAGTATTCCTGGTGCAACCACATCGCTTCCCGAGGGCGTTCCACAGGGACCGCAAGTCATCGGCAACACGCGGCAAATCAGCGGCACAGGTCCCTACTATCGAGGGCCAGCAGCACCAAGCACCGGTCCGGCGCATCACTACGTGTTTGAACTGTATGCGCTCGATATCAACGTGAACCTCGCAGCGGTTGGCATGTCGCCACCCGCTACGCGAACCGCAGTGATGGCCGCGATGGCGACACATATTCGCGGCAAAGGAGTCCTCATGGGACTCTACAAACGTCCGGCGCCGTAGTCGTTCGTTAGCGCTGGTCGTTTGAGGGCGAGATCGGTCGCGGGGCCGCTGGCCGGTCGCCCCTTTGGCGGCTCACTACTCGCGCGCCGTGCGCTTCGCGTCGGCAGTGCGCTCGCAGAAAGCCGCTGTCAGGGGGACCGGCCAACGGCCCCAAGCGAGATCTCGTCGAACGGCGTGATGCGCCAACGACATCGGCCACGCGCG
>JANXUN010000010.1 GCA_025356185.1 Gemmatimonadaceae bacterium | reverse complement strand
TGCTTGTTCGCCGCCTCAAGCATATCCCCAAATTGTTTCGAGATGCGACGCGCTCCGACTACCTCGAGATACGTCGCACTCCCGGCGCCAACACCGTCACGCGGAAAATCTGCGGGCGTTCCGCGACCGACCATGTCTTGATCAATCTCGGCGACGATCGAATCCACGGGAACGGACGCGTGATCGGTGTACCACGCAGAGCCGACCAGCCCCGATTCTTCACCGGTGTGGCTCACAAAGAGAATCGAGCGACGCGGCTTCACGGTGCCGCGCATCATCGCTTCTGCAATTTCAAGTATCGACGCAGTACCAGACCCGTCATCGTCTGCACCATTGCGGATCGAATCGCGCCGCGGACGATGCACCTTGCGCAAACTGTCCAGCAGTCGCGAAATGCGCGCACGTTCGTCATCGGTTGGCTCACGAAGTGGAGAGTCGGCGCCCATCGGGCGGATCACCGTGTTGAACGCGCGGAGCGAATCGTGATCAACCGGACTGTGGTCGTAGCCAACGTGATCATGATGTGCCGTGAGCGATACATACTGCGTTCGCAACGTTGGGTCAGAGCCGCGCACAATGCCAACGACGTTGCGCGCCTGCGCCGGCATAGAGCCAAGCGCAAATCCAAATTGACCCGTGAGCGTGCGACCAGCATCGCCCGGTGTGAGTTGATCGAGTGCGCGGCCCATAATCAGCGCCGCAGCACGTCGCGTGACCCAGGCGGCTGGCAGGGCATTTGGGTTGCGTGACGAATCAGTGACCGGCCGCCCTTCACGCAATCGCGCACTGTTTTCGCTGGGCACATCTTCCATTGCGCCGATCATCACCGCCAGCGCTCCTCGATAGCGTGATGCAAGGGCTCCAGCCGCGCGGAATGACGAACCCACCGGCACCTGAACCAACACCACCTTTCCTTGCGCCAACGCTGGTGCAATCCAGCGCGACGTATCGCTCACTGAACCCGCGTAAATCACCGATGCGTTGTTCAACGTGCGCGGCATCGCCAGCGATGCCGAGGGCATGAAATCGCTGAATATGGCCAACGCGGAGTTGCCCCCAACCGTCAACCGCGACGACGGATCTGCGTACAGACGCCACATTGGAATCACCTGAAACCACGTGCCGTTATCACCCGCGGGTTCGAGCCCGAGGCGCTTGAACTCGCCGGCGATATACGCGGATGTCGCGAACGCGCCCTTGCTCCCCGTCTCGCGTCCCATGGTCGAGTCGTCGGCGATGCGATACAGGCGCTCGCGAAGATCAGCCGCCGAAATCTCAGCGGTGGTCTTTCCCGATTGAATGCCGCTTGACGGAGCGCTAGACGACGCGCAGGCGATCAACCCGCCCGCGAGAGCGAGGTATGCGGCGAGAGCAGCTCGAAATTTCACGTGACGGAGAGGGTGCGGTGGACTGGCCAAAAGAGCATTTGCGCGCCGACGGCGTGGCTAGCAAACTATGCCACAGTGCGCACGATGGTTCGAGTGGTCGTACCGCTCGGCTCGCCTGCGCAGTCCACCTACCCGTACCACCGGAGCCCCGATGTCGCTGTTCCGCACGCCTCTCGCTCCCCCGTCGCGTTCGCTCACCTGGCGGGCGCTCGCGGGCGCGTCGCTTTTGTGCGTGCTATCGCGCGGCGCAATAGCCCAGAGCACATCGGCCGACCCCACGGTCACACTGCTTCAAGAATTGATTCGCATCAACACCAGCAATCCGCCGGGAACGACGCTGCCCCTCGCCGAACTGCTCAAGAAACGATTCGAAGCCGTTGGTTACACCGTTGAGATTTTCCCGACACCTGAAGTGGGCAAAGTGCACTTCATTGCGCGTCTCAAAGGCGACGGGAGCAAAAAGCCGCTATTGCTCGCCGCGCACGCCGATGTTGTGGGCGTTGAGCGTGAAAAGTGGACGGTCGATCCGTTCGCCGGCATCATCAAGGACGGCAAGGTGTATGGTCGCGGCGCTGTCGACTTCAAAGGCGGCATGGCGGTGTTCGCCATTGCTGCGCTGCGACTTGCGGAAAAGAAGGTGCCGCTCGCGCGCGATGTGATTTTTATGGCCGAGGCCGACGAAGAAGGTGCGCCGCTCAACACGAGTTGGCTCGCGAAAGATCATTGGACGTCAATGGACGCGGAGTTTGCGATTAACGAAGGTGGCTGGATTATGAAAAACGAAGATGGCTCGGTGCGGTATGTGAGCATCTCAACATTGGACAAACAATCCATCTCGGTATTGCTTTCTTCGAAAGGCACGTCAACGCATTCATCAATGCCGGTGTCGGACAATCCACTGGCCTCGCTTGGTGCTGCTATCGCCAAGATCGCGGCGTACGAGGCACCCGTCGAGCTCACGCCCGACAACAAGCTGTTTTTTCTCACGCTCGCAAAAACAAGCAAAGGCGCGACCGCGAACTTTTTTCGTCAGCTGGTAAACGGCACACCGGCACAAGTGAAAGCGGCAAGCGCCGAGATTTCGAAAGACCCGCTCATGCACGCCATCATGCGCAATACATTCGCGCCGGTCATCATGAACGGTGGCTTCCGATCCAATGTGATTCCAGGGTCTGCCGAAGCGACCGTCAACATGCGCATCATCCCGGGCACCGATCCGAATGCGATGGTCGCACTGCTCGAAAAACTCGTGAACGACAAGCGCATTACCATTAAGCTGGGCAACACGCAAACGTCGGACAACAAACCGACGCCGTCGCCGACAAGCTCTGAGCTGTATCGCGCGCTCGAAACGGAAGCGAAAGCGCAGTGGCCCAACGTCGAAGTCACGCCGTATACCTTTCAGGCAGGCACGGACGCAGGCGCGTGGCGGTCTCGCGGTGTTCCCACATATGGCATCTATCCCTATCCAATTTCGAAAGACGAATTGCAGCGCATGCACGGCAACGACGAACGCGTGAGCATCGCGTCGTTGCAACAAGGAACGGAAATGATGTACCGCACGCTGGTGCGCGTTGCCGGAAAACACTAACGCATGAGTGGCGCGACCATCGACGGGGCTGGCGAGCAGGCGGTCTTTTCCAAAATCAGTCGGCGGATCATACCGCTGCTCTTTTGCTGCTATTTGGTCGCGTTTCTTGATCGCGTGAACGTCGGGTTTGCGAAGTTGCAAATGGCGAGCGAGTTGCAGATGTCAGACGCCGTGTATGGCTTTGGCGCCGGCATTTTCTTTCTTGGCTATTTTCTCTTTGAAGTACCAAGCAATTTGGCGCTCGAACGCGTCGGTGCGCGTCTGTGGATTGCGCGCATCATGTTCACGTGGGCCATTGTGTCGGGCGCATTCGCGTTTGTCGGCGAGATTCCGTGGGGACCGCTTCCGGCGATGTTCGGCCTGTCGCGCTCGTCGTTCAGCTTTTACGCACTGCGCTTTTTGCTCGGCGTGTCCGAGGCGGGGTTCTTTCCGGGCATCATTCTTTATCTCACCTACTGGTTTCCCAACGCACGACGCGCAAAAGCCGTCGCACTGTTTATGACGGCTGTCGCTGCCGCAAATGTGATCGGCGCGCCGCTGTCTGGTGCCATCATGCAATTTGCCGACGGACGCTTTGGGTGGTCGGGGTGGCGCTGGCTCTTCGTGCTCGAAGCGATTCCGTCGATGTGCGCGGCGTTTGTCGTGCTGCGCATCATGCAAGACGGACCGAATTCCGCGACGTGGTTGACGGCACATGAGCGCGCCGTTGTGCGTCGTGCGCTCGATCGCGACATCACAACAACCGACGCTCAACACCACGCCGAGGCTGGAGCGCGCGCGCGCGCCGCGCTTACCAACGCGCGTGTATGGGCGCTGGCGTTTGTCTATCTTTCAAGCAATCTCGCACTCTACGGAGTGAACTTTTGGATGCCAACGCTCGTACAGGAAATTGGCATCGCCAAAACTGATTTCTTGAAGATAGGGCTAGTTTCGATGATCCCCTGGGGTACAGCAGGAATAGTCATGGTTGCAGTGGGCGCCCACTCTGACAAAACCAACGAACGGCGATGGCACGCCGCGACATCCCTGCTCGTCGTCGCGCTTGGCATGTTGATGTTAGCTGTTGTCGGACATGCGGCGGTCTTGTCGGTCGTGGCGCTGACGATCGTCACCAGCGGCGTGCTTTCTTTTTACGCGGCATTCTGGGCGATTCCCACGGCATTTCTCCGTGCATCTGCGGCTGCTGCAGGCATCGCGTGGATTAACTCGATCGGGAATCTTGGCGGACAGTTTGGTCCGGACCTCATCGGGCGCATTCGATCGAGCACGGGTTCGGGCGACGTAGCATTCCTCGTGATCGCGGGCCTCGTAACCGTCGGCGCGTGTATCGTACTCCTCGTAACGCGTGAAGCGCCGACAGCGATGATCGCCAACGACATCATGCGGAAGCCCGTATGACCCGTCCGCATAGCTCGCGTCAACGCTACAACGAATTCGTCAAAGCCTTCCGCGCGCGAGAGCTCGATGCGGAAGGACAGACGGAGAGTAGCAAACCGATCGTCGCCAACGGCTCGCCATCCAGCGAAACGAAAGGCCCGCCCGATAAAAAGGCCAAGTCGGTAAAGCGACGCGCGCACATGCGCGAATATTTGCGGTGGCTCAAACCGCATCGTGGCGCGGTTGCGATTGTGTTCGCGCTGGCGCTTGTCGCGGCCGGCCTGTCGATGGTCGAGCCGCTGTTCTTGCGGTACATCGTCGATCATGTGTTGCTGACCAAAGCACTGTCGGCGACTGACAAAGTCCTGCGATTGAATTTGGCGGGCATCACGTTCCTCACAGTCATCATCGTGTCGAACGTGATCGGTGTCATCAAGGACTACCGGCAGCGCATGCTCAACACGCGAGTCATGCTGTCGTTGCGTCGCGCGCTCTTTCGGCGATTTTTGCATCTGCCGTTGCCGAAACTGTGGGACATGAAGACGGGTGGCATTCTATCGCGTCTTACTGGAGACGTTGACACCACGACTGGGCTGTTGCAAATGGCCATCGTGTCGCCGTCGCTGTCCATCATTCGATTGCTGGTCGCCATTGGAATTTTGCTGTCGATCAATTGGCGTTTGGCGTTGACGGCGATCGCGATCATTCCCGGCGCGATGTTTATCAGCTTTACATCGGCCAAGCGCATTCGCCCCATCTATCGTGCCGTTCGCAAAGATGCCGAACGAATTGACGGACGCGTGGGCGAAACGTTTTCTGGGATTCGCGTTGTTCGCGCGTTTGGGCGTGAGCGCACTGAACTATTGGAGTACATGCGCGGCCGTCACTCGGTGTTGCGCAAAGAGTTGTTCGCCAGTCGACGCGAACTGCTGCTGTGGAGTTCGTGGGGACTGTTGATGGGCGTCGTGAATGTCGTAATCGTGTGGTATGGGGGCTCGCTCAACTTGTTGGGCACCGCCACCATCGGCGACATCATGGCGTTTCAGTGGTACACGTTTTTGCTGCTCAATCCCGTGTGGAACATCGTTAATTCGTTTTCTGAATTGCAGCGTTCGCTCGCGGCGATGGAGCGCGTGTTTGAAGTGCTTGCATTGGCGGACGATAAGCCCGACCGACCCAACGCCATCGAAGCGCCGCG
>JANXUN010000665.1 GCA_025356185.1 Gemmatimonadaceae bacterium | reverse complement strand
GACAGTGTCGGGGCCGCATCGAATTCCGCGGTCGTGCCGTCGGTCAACCGCGGTGGTTTGACGACGGTCCACGCGAGTTTGCTATTGCGCACCAAGCGTTCTTGCTCATCGCGATCGTCCAGCATGTCAACGCGTTCTGTTTTGCGTTGTGCAAATGCGAACAACTTCATCGCAAGCCCAACGTTGCGCGGAAGCTCACCGATCATCGCACCCGTCACGCACAGAACGCGGGGCACTCCTTGTGTGCGCATGCCTGCGATGATTGCCTTGGTGGCAGTCGCACAAAACACACCGCGCGCATCGGGGCGCGGGCCCAGCACAATCACCACCGCATCGGCGCCGCGCAGCACTTCGCGTACTGCGGTAGGATCGGCGAGCGCGCCGACGACAACCGTCGCGGTATCAGGAATCAGATCGGACGGCTTGTTGCGATAGTGCAATCGCTGCAGCAATCCTGCTTCGGCGGCAATGCGCACGAACGCATGGCCAGTGCGTCCCGATGCACCAAACACGGACACGATCATGGCCGAGACTTCGCGATGGAGTCGGCCAGTGCGTGCATCGATGTATACGATGCACCGTCGGGGCGCCACGTCGTCAGGCTATCCACGCCGCGATAACCAAATCGCAGTCCGTTGCACACCGCCCAGTGTGCGTCGTCGACTCGAATCACATCCCACTCTAACACGTCGTTCCGCACGCGTTGCCGCGCAACAAAGTGATTGGGAGTGCGTCGATCGATGTCTTGTTCCGCCACACTCACGACTTCCGCGCGACCAACGATCGTGTCGCCGCGTGATTCGAAAGGAAGCAACGTGTACGCAGCAAGCACCGTGGTGGGAAAATAGGATTGCCCGCTGTCGCCGCACGCTGAGAGCGTATCGACAGCGGTCGCGTTGAGCGTGGACTCACGGGACGCTTGTAAAAACTGACGCAGCACGTGTGTTGCTGTTGTCAGCGTCGCACTGTCGACTGGCCGTGTCGTCATCGCCCCGCGCGACGCGGCGACGTCCGCCGTCAACGCGGTCGATGGCCTGCGATCGCCGCGACAGGCGCACAGCGCCAGACACCATACGAGATGTTTCCCAAAATGCATGACACAACTTGCATGCGGGAGTGCCGTGGCGGGAGCGGTGGAGTGCGCTTAGGTGGCCTGTGGCGCAACTGGCTCAGTAAAGACCGCAGTTCCGCGCGTGATATCGAGCAGGACGCGTCGGAGCCCTGGTTCGTGCTCTTCGGGACACTGGAGGTGCAGTTGCACGTCAACGTTGAACGTTTCGTCCAAAACGTCGGCCTCAAACTCGGTCAGTCTCTGACGGATCGCTTGGATCGCGGCATAGCCCACCGTGACCAAAAGCTGCACTCTCGCGATGTGCATTGCGCGTGGGGCTGACTCGAGCGCCAACTGCACCGCGCCGCCGTAGGCTTTCACGAGTCCGCCTGTACCAAGCTTTGTGCCGCCGTAGTAGCGTGTGACCACGGCGGCGATATCGCCGACGCCACTGTGCTGCAGCACGACCAGCATGGGTCGCCCCGCGGTGCCGTGCGGCTCACCGTCGTCGCTTAAGCCGATTCGATCGGTGCTTCTTGGCGGCCCGATCACATAGGCCCAGCAGTGATGCGTTGCGTCGGGCATTTCGCGCGCGACTTCTCGGACAAAACTTTGCGCGACATCAACGTGCTCGACGGGTGCGACGGTACACAGAAATCGACTGCGATCGATAACGACTTCAACGCGATGTCGCGCACGCAGAATCGGATATCGCGCAGCAGACATCGGCGAGCGGTTGTTCTGCGCGTGTGTTTAGCCGCGTGATGGTGGACGCGACGACGGCGGACGCGACGATGCTGGTCGACTGGCCGGTCGCGATCCGGGACGCGCGGCGGCAGGCTTGGCTGCTGGTCGCGCGGGCGCACTGCCACGACGTGCGCCTTCGCTTGATTGTGCGGCGTCACGACGCGCGACCTTTGCCGCGGCGCGCGCGCGATCTTCGGATTTTTTGCGACGAATCTCGGCGATGCGCTCAGCCAAGGGCACCTCGAGTTTCGCGTTGGATTTTGCGGCGTAGTCAAAGCCTGACACGGTCACGCGTGGCAACTGTTTGCCAATCGCGCGTTCGATCTGCCGCAGTTCGCCTTCTTCTTCGGGCGATACAAACGTAAACGCTTCACCGGTCGCTTCGGCGCGCGCGGTACGTCCGACGCGATGGATGTAGTCTTCAGCGGCAACAGGCACGTCAAAGTTGACGACGTGGCCGAGTGCTTCGACGTCGATACCACGTGCCGCAATGTCGGTCGCAACGAGCACCTGATAACTGCCCGCTTTGAATCCTGCGAGCGCTTGCGTGCGCTGCGACTGCGAGCGATTGCCATGTATGCGCTCGGCTTTGATGCCGTGCGTAACGAGCTGCGATGCGAGACGATTGGCACGATGCTTGGTGCGCGTAAATACCAACGCTTGCGGCATGTCACCGCGCTTGAGCAGCTCGACGAGCAGCGCGCTCTTTAAGTCCTGCGAAACGGGATACACCGCTTGTGTAATGCCTTTGGCGGGCGCGGCTTGACGCTGCAAGTTGAGCGTGACGGGCTTGTTGAGCATCTCGTGCGACAGCGCCGCAATCGGTGCAGGCATCGTCGCGCTAAAGAACAGCGTCTGCCGTTTTGTTTTGGGCAGATGCCGCAGGATTTTTTTAATCTCTGGGAGAAATCCCATGTCGAGCATGCGATCGGCTTCGTCGAGCACGAGAAACTCGAGCTGATCGAGTTTGGCGTACGGTTGACGAAAGTGATCGAGCAACCGGCCCGGTGTGGCGACCATCACGTCGACGCCACTGCGAAACGCGTGTTCTTGCGGACCCATTCCAACGCCGCCAAATACTGCCGCGCCGGTGAGTGGCGTGTGTACGGCCACGTCATTCATGCTTTGGTGAATCTGCGCAGCGAGTTCACGCGTGGGCGTGAGGACCAGCGCGCGCGTTGCGCCGCGTGGTTTCGCCATCAGCTGATGCAAGATCGGCAGCAAAAACGCGTACGTTTTGCCGCTGCCGGTCATCGCGCATGCCAGCACGTCACGCCCTTCGAGCGCCGGCGGAATCGCGTCGGCCTGAATGGGAGTTGGTCTCGCGAATCCCAGCTCCTTTAAACCGCGATGGAGGTTGGGGTGGAGCGCGAGGCTGGTGAACGACGGGGCAGTGCTCAGGATCTTATCCGGTGTCTATGAGAGACCGGAAAGATCGCCGATTGCGGGCGCTATTGGCAGTGTCGGTGGCGGTATTGGGGAGATTCCGAGGCATTTGCGCTGACGCAGTGCCGTAACTGATTACCACGGATTGAAACGGATTGGGCGGATAAGAACGGATACAACAAAAACAGTTTTTGTTGTTTGATCCGTTGTTATCCGCCCAATCCGTGGCGGTTTCAATCCGTGGTAATCAGTTTCTTTATCTTCCGCCCGAACCGTCGGACTTACACAATCGCCGCGATCTCTTCGCCGGGGTTGATGAACTGATCGACTTCAAACTGATACTGCCGATTGTACAGATCGCGGTAGCGCCCGTTCAGCGCCAACAGCTCGGCGTGCGATCCGCGTTCAACGATCTGTCCGGCTTCCAGCACCAAGATTTGATTTGCGCTGGTGATCGTCGAGAGACGGTGCGCGATGACAAACGTC
This sequence comes from Gemmatimonadaceae bacterium, assembly GCA_025356185.1. Taxonomy (GTDB): domain Bacteria; phylum Gemmatimonadota; class Gemmatimonadetes; order Gemmatimonadales; family Gemmatimonadaceae; genus Gemmatimonas. Next base: position 9,187 of record JANXUN010000665.1, on the reverse strand, counting down.
GTACGACCTGCACGCAATCGACGCAGCCCTTGTTGAATCGCCTGCTCACTTTCGCTGTCAAGCGATGATGTCGCTTCGTCGAGAATCAGCACGCGCGGATCGGCGAGAATCGCACGCGCAATTGCAACGCGCTGTCGCTGTCCACCGGACAGCTTCACACCGCGCTCACCAACGATCGTGTCGTACTGTTGCGGAAAGCCTATGATGAAATCGTGCGCGTTCGCAATCTTCGCGACTGCTTCGATTTCAGCGTCGGTCGCGCCCGGTTTGGTAAATGAGATGTTTTCTTTGACCGTACCGTCAAACAAGAAGTTGTCTTGCATGACAACGCCCAAATGGCGCCGATAGTCTTTGAGCTTGAGATCACTCAGGGACTGATCATCAACCGTGATGCTGCCCGACTGCGGATACGCGAACGCCATGATGAGCGAGATCAGCGTGCTCTTGCCCGAGCCGCTTGAACCTACGAGCGCCGTCGTCGTGCCGGCCGGCGCCGTGAACGTCACGCCTTTGAGCACCGGCACATCTTTTTCGTACTCAAAGAACACGTTGTCAAACTCGACGCGACCGACCACTTCGGGGACGTTCTTTTTGCTTTCGTCTTCGGTGTCTTCGGTGGCCATATCTTTCAGCTCCCGAATGCGATCGAGTCCGGCAAACGCTTCAGAAATTTGCGTGCCGATACTCGCGATCTGCACCAGCGGAAACGTCACCATCGCAATGAACAACGTGTACGAAATGAGATCACCTGCGGTCATGCGGCCGGCAATCATGTCTTTGCCGCCGATGACAACGATCATAAAACTGACCATGCCGATTACGGCGACGGTGAGCGCGCCTGTCGCGGATGTTCCGGTAATGGTTTTTGCGATGTTTGTGAACAACCGCTGCGCGCCTTCGCGAAACACTTCGCGCTCGCGTTCTTCGGCGGTGTACACCTTGATGAGACGGATACCGCCGATCGTTTCGGTGAGTCGCCCCGTGACCTCTGCGGTGATCTTGCTGCGTTCACGGAAGATGGGACGCAGGCGCTTGAACGCGATGGACATGCCGACGCCGAAAATCACGATAAACAGCAGCGTCGCGCCGGTCAGTCGCCAGTTCAGATAAAACAACACGCCAAGGGCACCCGTTGCACTGACGAGTCCACCGACCAGCTGGATGATGCCCGTGCCTACGAGATTGCGAATGCCTTCGGGATCGTTCATGACGCGCGATACGAGCACGCCGCTCTTGGTGCTGTCAAAAAATCGCACGGGAAGGCGGATGAGATGCGCCTGCACGTCTTCGCGCAATTTTGCAATCGCCTGCTGCGCCGCGACACTCACGACTTGTGACAGCGCGAACGACGTAATCGCATTGATCAGCGTCGCGCCTAACACAATGAGTGCAATCGGCCACAGCATATCGTAGCGTTTTTGGCCGAGCACGTAGTCGATCAAGTACTTCGGAAATGCCGGCAGCACGAAACCTGCGGCGCGACTGATCAGCATCAGCATCATGCCAATGCCGACGGACTTACGGTGTTCCCACAACAAGGCGCGGGCTTCGGCCCACGCGCGCTTGGTGTCGTATTTGGGCTTTTTCGGAGTAGGGGTGGCCATGCCGAAAACTACATCGCCTTCCCGACCAACGCCTCAATCTTTTTGAGCATGGCGGCGTCGGGCAACACGCCGCGCGCCGCGCTCATGTTGTCTGTTACATACTTGAGCTGTGCCGTGCCAGGGATAACGCACGTGACCGCGGCGTTGGCGACGATATACTTGAGAAAAATCTGCGCCCATGTGGTCGCTTCAAATTCTTTGGCCCAGTCAGGGACCGGCGTCGTGAGCACATTTTGAAACACCCGACTGCGGCCGAACGGCAGATTGATCAACACTGCAGCCCCGCGATCTTTTGCCTGCGGTAAAATGCGATCGGCCGCCTGGCGGTTGTCAGCGGCGTAGTCCACTTGAATAAAATCCAGCTGCTCTTTCTTGAGCAGCGCTTCGAGCTCGGGATACTGCCGCTCGTTTGATGTCGTGACCCCGACATACCGAATTTTCTTTTGCGCTTTCATCTCGCGCAGCACCGGTAACAACGTTTCGGTGCCCTGCAAATTCCACACCTGCATCAAATCAAGATGGTCGGTGTGTAACGCGCGAAACGACGCTTGCATTTGCGCGACGCCGGACGTTGCATCGGTCCCGCGCACGGACACTTTTGTTGCAAGAAATAATTGATCACGTATGCCGAGTTGCGCGACGAGTTCGCCCGTTACCGCTTCGGCATTGCCGTAGCTTGGCGCGGTATCAATCAGCTTGCCGCCACGCTTGGGAAACTCGCGCAGAGTCTCCAACAACGGCACCTTCTCCTCCGCGGTTGCCACGTCGTATCGGCGTGCCGTGCCGATTCCAACCGCGGGCAGTTTCTCGCCGCTTGATGGGATCGTCCGTGTGATCAACGCGCTTGGCTGCTCCTCGTCCATGTCGCGGTGCGCAAGGTCTCCTTGCGCCCCCAGCTGCGCCCATGGTGTGAGCGCGAGGCCGAGGCCGGCACCAATGCCCATGCGGACGAGTTCTCGACGCGACAGCTCAAGCTCGCGCTCGCGGGCCTGTGGATCGGCGCTGTAGTCGATCGGATCGTGCGAGGGCATTGGCAGATCTCCGAGTGCTGGGGTCGGGGGTTTCCTGCTAACAAGGTGCAGCGGTGACGGCTATCTTTCAATTTCTGCACCGCAGCCGCGTCGTTCCCGTACGGCGCCGGCGCGGCGCGTACTCGTCTTACTTTCTTGGGCATGTATACACCTAACGCGGAAACAGTGGCGAGGATGGAAGTGCTCGCCGACCTCGAGCCAGACGTCAACGCTCTCATGGAAGCGCACGAATCCAAGCGCATCTTGTGGTTTCCCAGCGAAGTTTTGGCGCCACCACCGGACACCGATCCGGACGCACATGTGAAGGAGCTGCGAGAGCGCGCCCGCGGGATCAGCATGCCCGGCCGTGTCGCACTGGCGCTGAATTTGCTCACCGAAGAAGGGCTTCCGCACTTTCACCGTCTGCTCGCGGTGTACCTAGGCAGCGATTCGTTTTGGTCGCGATGGACCAATCTGTGGACGGCCGAAGAAGACCGGCACGGCGCCATTCTGCACGACTACGCGCACGACAGCCGCATTCTCGACAATCCTGTACTCGAGCGCATGCAGTTCGAATACCTCAAAGCCGGGTTCGAACCGTCGTGGGATAAGGACCCGTATCGCGTCTTTGTGTACACGTCGTTGCAGGAACGCGCGACGCAGGTGAGTCATGCCAACACCGGTAAACTCGCGAGCGAGTACGAACCGCTGATCGGCACGGTGTTGTCGAACGTCGCGAAAGAAGAAGCGCGTCACTACGTGTTTTATCGCGAAATCTTTCAGCGCGTGCTGCAGCGCGATCCCAACCGCGCGATGATTTCTGCGGCAGAGATCATGCCGAGCATTGATATGCCTGGCATCAACATGCCGCACTTCCGCGAGATGGCCGACGTGATTCGCCGTGCCGGCATCTATGGTCCGCGTGATTATCTGCGCATCGTTGAAGACCTGATCAAATTCTGGGCGATCGACACGATCGAAGGGCTCAACGATCTCGGGAAGAAGGCACAGGAAAAGATTTTATCCGTGCCCGCGCGTCTCGAGCGCGTCGCCGACATGATGGAAACGCGCAGTCGCGCGAAAACATTCGCGTTTGCCGTAGCGCACGCGCGAGAATTTGCGATGGATTAGCGTGTGCTAGACGCGCTGCGCGAGCGGTTGCACGCGAAACGCGTACCTGTGAGTGCACCGATGACAGCGCCACCTAATTGTGGCTGTTCGCAACGACGCCACGAGCCTGGAGTAGCACGAGGAGTCGTTGGAACGTTGGCGAGATCGGCAAAAGTGATAGTTCGAACTTATTTCTTGCGACGGTCTGCGAACGTGATTCCCACGAATGCACGAGCGACCGAGGCGGCACCACTTTCGAGCGGACGTTCGCCCATGAATCCCAGGTAGAACGATTTGAATTGTGCGACGAGCCCATACTGCACGTGCACGCCGCTCAACGTATCCGCCGTGGTCTCAGAGACAGAGTTGGACGAACTAAAGTCAAACTTTAGCGCACTGAATTGATAGCGTCCATTCGCGAACGGAATGATGCGAACATTCTCCCCGATGGATTGTTCATAGCCAAATCCAATCCCCGCCCCGGCCGCGAGCTGCATCGTGGACACTTTGCCGTTCTTCGTCGTCCAATCGCGCTGTTCGTAGTCCAGCCCGAGAGCCGGACACACTCTGAAATGTTCTGCACCGAGGGCGACTGCGACACGCGTGTCGCCACCGAATCCTGTCGTTGTTGGCCCGTAGCTCACGGAGCGTCCGCCGACGGTCCATGCGAAGTGCTCACCCGCGAGGGTGCCGGACGCTCCAACGCTTTTTCCGAACGACACGCGCGTGTAGTTCGCAGACAGGCCGCCGCGCGACGGCGTTCCGTAACAGGTCTGCGCCTCCAGCACGCGCGATGAAAACGCCGCGGCGCAGAAAGCGATCACCAGCGCTACCCTAGGATTGATCGTCATGCGAGACCCTGAGTTTGAAGAGCGAATGGATTTCATCGCACTGACCGATAAAATTGCAGGTTATATGTGATCGAACCCAAGTCGATGAAATCGCCGCCCAACGGAATCTTGGCCGCGATGTCCATGGTGGAGTTGTCATACGCCGGCCCGGACAGACCGCCTGCTACGACTACATTTACCGTCGCAGTTCCACCTGCCGTGTACCCTAGCGCACGAATGATGACTGAGTTCGCCTTATTTTTGTGCTCATATCCTCCCACGACGATTTTGACCGGAAGTACCTTCCCGGCCTTCGTGAGCTGATACGCGGCGACGACTTCTCCACTCGACTTTTCGGGATCTTCGCAACTGCCTTTCTCGACGCGAAGGGTGTGGAAGTCCATATTCGCCGTCGTCAACACCGCACCATCCGGTAGCTGAAACGCACCGTTGAAGACCGTTCCGTTGATCGACCTGAGAAACCATGACCCATCCATGAATTTGCCGACTGGGTGCTCATCATAAGGGACCGCTTCGCCACAGGGATTCAGCGCGTCGTAGGGATTGCATGAGACGGCGCCGGTTGCGCACAGCACGGCGATCACACTCATCAATACACGCGTCCCACGTCGGAAAGTCATGATCGGGTCGTCCATCGGGGTTAGGAGATCGCGCACGTCGTGCGCACGCTCACCTTAGTCGCGACTGCGGCCAAAGTGTGACAACCCCGTTTGATCACCCGTGGGTGGCCGGGTGCTCTGGCCGCTTTTGCCTTTTCGCGATATGGTAGAGAATGTCATGCTCCTCGGCTCACAGATGACCTCGGAAGAATCGCCGGAGCGGCTGGCGCGTCTTGGTCGCGGCCTCTGTATCCTCGCGCTGCACGAGCTCGGGGATCTTGATAGTGCAAACGACGTGGCCCAAGAAACGCTCGCACGCATAACGATCGCCTACCACGAGGGTCGTCTCGATGACGCGCGCTTTCGCGACGACGCGCAATTGGGCGCGTTTGCTCGAGGCATCGCGCGCCACGTTATTGTGGACGTGATTCGGTCTCGCATGCGCACGGTTGCGACAGATTCGTCGACGATTGCGATGGTCGAATCCCCCGCCGCCGATCCCCTGACTGCGCTCGTTTCCCGCGAACAGGAGTGCGCAATTCACGACGCCCTCAAGACGCTGTCGCCAGCAGATCGCGCATTGCTGCGCATGACCTTTTTTGAGAACGCAACGTCGGAACAAGTGGCCGAGCGATTGCACGAACCTGCTGCACGCATTCGCAAGCGCAAAGAGCGCGCGCTCGAACGCCTGCGGCGCGCCTTCCTTCATCCACAAAGTCACACTTCCGTTGCAGCTCCGACTTCATTTCGTAGTACGCTGTCACTCGAACCGTCACGCGCCTCAGGTGTGGGTTGATGCAATACTTGCCGCTCACATGCGATGATGTTGAACGCTCGTCTTTAGCCGGGCGCTTCCTCGCACGCACACTCCCTCTCGACGACGCGGAGCGATTCGAATCGCACTTTCTTACGTGCGAGCGATGCCAGCATGCGCTGACTCTGGGTGCGACGACGCGAGCCGCACTTCGCGAGAGCAGCCACGTTGCAACGACGGCCGCGAGCGCAGCAGTTGCTTCGGTACACATGGCGCGCGCTTCACCGAGTCACCGGTGGTGGATTCCGATGAGCGCGGCCGCCGCCGCGCTCATCGCCGTACTCGGCTATCGCGCCGGTAACGCGTCGACGCGATCACTCCAGCCACTAGGTGCGGTAACACAGGCGCCCGTGTACCTGGGGGTGCCTGTTCGTGCGGGCAATGACGAGCGCGGCATCGCGGTGTTCGATTCCGCGATGACAGAGTATGCCGCGCAACGTTGGCAAAGCAGCGCGCAGCTGTTGCGCGCAGCGATTGCCGCGGGAAAATCGGATTCGCCCTCACACTTTTTCTTAGGCGCCGCGCTACTGATGCGGGCAGACGCTCGCGACGCGATTGCGGCATTCTCCGAAGTGATCAGCGCCGGATCGACGCCTTACACCAGCGAAGCGCTTCTCTATCGCGCAAAAGCGCACCTCCAGTTGCGCGAAGGTGCGGAAGCGGCCGCTGATCTCGCACGTCTCATCGACCGCGATGTGACCGCTGATGATGTGCCCTCGGGTGTCTCCGCACATGCGCGCGCGCTCCGTGACAGTATCCGGGTGGTGGGCGTACGATAGCGCTCCTGCTGTTGGCGTGGACCAATGCGACAACGACGCCTTCAGATTCCACACGCGCGCGCACGCTCTGGCTGGACGCACGCAATCGGGAGGCCGTGCTGGACCTCGATAGTGCCGAGGTGCTGTATCGACGCGCGATCGATGCGGATGGCTCGTTCTTGCCGGCGCACGTGGCATATCTCGAATCACGGAGATTCTCCCGTCGTAGCGGTGCGCGCTCACTGCGCGCCGAGTATCTCGATCGGACAGCGCATGTTGACGCGGGCACTGCGCAATGTCTGGCGATCGCCGCGCGCGCAGACCCGGGATATGTCGCTGGTGCCGTACCCGAATTGTTTGCGCTGGAGCAGCGTGCGGGTTCGTCGGCGTGCGTCTCGCTATTTGTCACCTTGTTCTCGGGCGACCTTGCGCCGCGTCGATTGTGGCTCGATCGCCTGCTCGCGTATTCCGAGCAAGCAACACGGGATGTGCCAACGATTCCTGACGTCTGGATTCGCCGCGCCACGCTGCTCCTCGAAATTGGAAAGCCGTCCGAGGCGACGCAGATCGCGATCGACGGGGCCGCTCACATGCAGCACGCGACCGATCGTGCGCGGATTCAGTTGTACTTGGTGTCACTCTATCGTGCACTCGGTGATACGCTGCGCGCGCGAACATTGCTGAGTGCGATCGATGTCGCCATCACTCGCGATGCGCGACCGTACTTGCGCCTTGTGAGTGCGAGAGATGTACCACGAACGACGCGTGATCCGAAAACACTGACGGACGCAACAAGCGAACTGCAAGCGTTACGAAAACTGGGCGAAGGCGTTCGCGCGCACGCCCCGCGCACCGAGTGGTCGGCGCTGCGTGAACTCGGCGTGTTCTTAAGCGACGCCGGACATCCGCGTGCGGCGATGGAATACTTGAATCGCGCCGTGCGCATCGCCGACAGTCTCGATGCGCCACTCATGCAATTGGACAGCTATCGGTTCCGCGGTCGCACGCTCTCAAAGCTCGGGCGATGGCGTGACGCGGAACGCGACCTGTTACATGCTATCGACGTTGGCGCGCGCGCAGACGATCAGTACTTTCTCGCAGAAGCGTGGCACAATCTCGCGCACGCGTACGAAGGCGAGGGCAAGCTACAGGCGTCAAGCCGCGCGGTCGATCACTTCATCGCGCTCACACGCGACATGCAGTACGCGCAGCCACGCATGATGAGTTTGCAGGACGCGGGAATGATTCGGTGGAAGGCCGGTGCGCCGGCTTCGTCGAACGCGGCGTTCGCGGAGATGGTGCGCGTGGTCGACGAGCAAGAGCGCAACTACTTCTGGGCTGGGCAGTACTTCGAACGCATTGGCGATTTTGCGCGCGCGGCACGTTACTATCGCTTGGGGTTCGAGCGCGATCGCGACGAGACATCACTCAACCTCGGCGGCCTCACCCGCATCTACCGCGCGCTCGGCCAGATCGACAGCGCTGAAGTTGTCGCGCGTCAGCACGATGCGCTGATGTCGAATCAGCGCGACGTGCCGTTGTTGCCCGCGATCTTGGCCGAACGCGGCCGCCGCGAAGAGGCCGAGCACCTCGCACGGCAATGGGCACGACAACATGCCGCAGACGGGAACGTGCAAGCGTTCGCCGTCGCAACGAACAGCTTCGCCGAGCTGTTGCTGTCGTGGGGAAATATGCGCGAAGCGATTGCCGAAGCGACGGACGCAGAGCAACTCGCGCGTCGCAGCAACATGCCAGAGGAAGTGGTGCGCGCGATGCGGACGCAGGGCGTCGCGTTCCTGCGCGTCAGCACGCGTGGGTCAGCCGCCTCGCTCACGCGCGCGCTGACGCTGCTACACGATGCGCGCACGGGCGACGTCGCGCACGCATCGTCGGAGAACACCATTCCGATCCTTGTTGCACTCGGCGACGCGCTGGCTGCCGCAGGACGAAAGCACGACGCGCTTGCGGCCTATGACACCGCGGCGCGCGCGGTGGAACGGGTAAGCGCACAACTCGATCGCGATTTGGATCGCGTGCGCTATCGAGAACGTCAACTCTCACCGTTCGATGGCGCACTGCGACTGTTGTTGCGCGAGGCGGATGCGGAGGAAACCGTGCATGCCATCGCGCGCTGGTCGGCGCGTCGCAAAGCGGCAGCGCTCACATTTGCGATTGGACTGGGAGGGCGAACCGACGCGCACGCGAGCGATCCAGAAACACGTGAACCGCTGCGCGCTCTGCAACAGCGGTTGCAACATAGTGCGGCCGTCATTGATTATCTGGTTACCGACTCGGCACTGATCGCCGTCGTCGTACGACACGATTGGGCGCGACTCGTTCGTGTGCGCGTGTCGGCGGATTCACTGCGCCGCTTGGTGCTGCGTGTGACGCGTCCGTTTCATCAGACGTACGGCAATCGATTGGACTTGGCCCGCACCGTG
>JANXUN010000653.1 GCA_025356185.1 Gemmatimonadaceae bacterium | reverse complement strand
ACTCCACCATGCACCATGATCCAGCCTCAATGCCGCAAGGCAACGGCTTCGGATCGGATTCGACGCTGTATGTGGTGGTGCGCTGGGCAATGTTTGTCGCGCTGCTGCTGATGATTGGTGCTGTAGCGTTTCGCCAGCTCGTACTTCGCACGGTACGGCTCAAGCAGTCTTCCGAAGAGCCCGTGCTCGAGCACGCGTCTCAGCGAGCCGCGCGTATTGGTCACGTTGCTGCAGGCGGGTTGCTCGTCGTGCTTGTGCTGCGACTCCTTGCACAGTCTGTCGCAATGCACGGCACTGCCGACATGTTTGATGCGGGCCTTGTATCAGCAATGCTGAGCAAAACAACCTGGGGCCAAGGTTGGTTGTTCCAGCTTCTCGGGATCGTTGTTGCAGGATACGGTTTCCATCGAGCGAAAAATGCCGCGCCACGGTCAGCAAGTGCACGCCGCGGATGGACGCTGGCAACGCTGGCTGCTATCGGCCTCGCTTTTACGCCCGGACTTGCGGGTCATGCCGCGGCTGCACCAAAGCTGCAGGCACTCACCTTGCTCGCCGATGGCCTGCATGTGTTGGGCGTCGGCGGATGGCTTGGAAGTCTCGCGTTACTACTTATGGCTGGACTTCCGGCCGCCCTCGCGTTGCCGGAAAGCGATAGAGCCCCCACTGTCGCTGATCTGTTAAACGCGTTCTCACCAACAGCATTGGCATGCGCTGCCCTGGTCGCAACAACCGGAGTGTTCGCAGCGTGGATGCACGTGGGCTCCGTGCCAGCTCTATGGCAAACAGGATACGGTCGCACGCTAATCCTGAAACTCGCTGTGCTGTCCATTGTCGCCGGAACGGGAGCCTACAATTGGCTCCGCATAAAGCCCGCGCTGGGTACAGACGGCGCAACGATGCGGATCCGACGTTCTGCGTCGATGGAAGTCGCGGTCGCTCTGGTGGTTTTGCTGATCACTGCGGTGCTCGTTGCACTGCCAACGTCCATGGATATGACGATGTAAGTGAGAATAAAGCGGGGCGTGGTGACAGAAGCTTGTCACTCGCGCCCCGCAGAAATTCGGCACACACGCCCCGCAGCAACTCGAGATCCAACGCGCCCAACGTCTTACTTGCCAACCTTGGCCTTGAATTCGGTGATTTCTTTCGACTGCACGTCCTTCATCTTCTGTGCCATGGCTTTCACCTCTGAATTCTTCCCCGTCGGAAGGTAAGCGTCGATCATCGTGAGCGCCTGCTCGTGATGCGAAATCACGTTCGTCAAAAACCTCTGATCGTATTCTTTCCCGGTCTTGCCTTTGAGCCCGTCGGCCATCGCCTGATTGTCCGCTGTTATCTTCGCTGCGTACGGATCCTTGAAGGTCTTTTCGAGCATGGTCATCATCTGGTCCATCTCGGCGTCCTGTTCCGCATCGAGTCGTTCGGCAATTGACTTCACCGCCAGTTTGTCCTTGCTCTCAATGGTTTCGTGCGCCATTTGAATGAGGCCTTTGTGATGGTCGGCCATCATGCGCAGGAAATCATGATCCGCATCACCCGTCACGGCCATGTTTCCCATAGCCATCACGCCCGTCGCGCTGTCGCTGTGTTTTGCCATCATGCTCGCCGAGTCAGCGCCCATTCCTGCACTGCTCGTGGCTGCCACTGCCGCGGCGCTGTCGTTTTTTTTCGCATCCTTAATCCCGCAGGCCGACGTGACGATCAACATCGCGCCAAGCATGGCGGGCAGTGGAGAGAACTTTAAAGACCGGGTCATGGCTAATCTCGAAAATTGAGTGAAGTGACAGGATAACGTTGCGCTTATCAGACTGACGTGCGGTGAGGGCCGTGCAAAAATGCTCATCGCCACACGCGAAAACCGACTGACAATGCGCCGACGCTCAGCGGCTCGCCCATCGAGCGTGCGAGAACCGCGGTGCCGCCCGTGCGGCGAGTCCACGACACGCCAAGATACGGCGCAAACTTTCGGCTGATTTCATAACGCAGACGCGCTTCGAATTCGACATCGTTGATACCAGACGCGATGCCAGACTCACGCACTGACTGCACAGCGGCGTTGATTTCCGCTCTCGGTTGCAGTATGAGGCGCTGCGTCAGCAACAAGTCGATGGACGATTCAACCTCGGCCGACACGTCGCCGTTCTCACTTACGAATAGCGTGGGCTCCACTTCAAGCCAGCCCGGAGCTAACCCAACAAATCCAATAGCGAGCATCCCGCGCGTGACTCGGCGGTTGATTGCCGAACCAGCGACAACGGCGCCTTCTGCAGCATTCTGCAGCTGCGCACGAGGTCTCGTGTCGACTCGCACCCCTGCAACGGCGGTCCAGAATGGCGAAATCAATCGCCCAAACATCACATCGCCTTGCAGTTCACCGCCGCGCGCAACTGAAGTCGGTTGCTCACCCTGCGCACGCACATACAACCTGCGATAATCACCGCCAAACCAGCTCAATACTTCAAAATTTACGGGGCGTTGGGCAACGTTCGTCTGCAGTTCCAGCTGGTTGACAAGCACAAAAGTTCGGATTGCGCGGTCCATATCCATACCGCCGGAATGCGCTGCGCCCGCCTGCGCAGTCGCCAGCGCTGTGCAGACCAACTGCGCCAGGACTGCCGTTATGATTGCAGCTTTGCGAGCGCTCATTTATGCGCTCCATCACTCTTCGTTGCGACGCTACCAGGTTCCGATACTTTGAACACGCGGAACATCCCCACTTCCATGTGCAGCATGATGTGGCAGTGAAACGCCCATGATCCCGAATCCATCGGCGTAATCAGCAACGACACGCGCTCCGCGGGCTTCACGTTCACAGTGTGTAACAATGGACACTCGGCACCATGTCCGTTCTCGAGTTCCATGAACACCCCGTGCAGGTGCATGGGATGCGCCATCATCGTGTCATTCACCATTGTCAGGCGAATGCGCTCACCGTGTGTCAACAGAATGGGATCACGTGCATCAGAAAATTTGATGCCGTTGATCGACCACATGTAGCGTTCCATGTTGCCCGTCAGATGCAATTCGAACTCGCGAGTCGGGGGACCGAACTCCGGCGCCGGATTAAGCCGTTTCAGATCGGTGTAGACCAGCACGCGCCATCCGTCTTCGCCAAGTCCAGCACCGGGTTCATGCAACCGACTGCGTGATTCCATCGCGGGGGACGCGCTTCCGGTACCATGTGTATCGCCGCCATGCATGACCGGTTCCGGAATCGTGCCGGGTTCGCGAAGGTTCGACGCTGTAACGATGGTACCGTCGCGTAACACACCGGCAAAGCCGGCATATGGCACGGGCATGCTACTATTGCCCATCGCTGCCATGTCGTGTCCGGCCATAGGGGGCGGCGCGCCCGGCGCCGCAGCGGGCGTTTTGGAGTCGGCTGTCATATCCATTCCGGGCATCGCCATACCCGCGTGACCACCCATACTCATGGCCATGCCCATGTCCATCATCGTGAGCGTGGGCCGTGGGCGACGACGCGGAATCACGGCCGACATCCCGGCACGCGGTGCGAGTGTACCTCGCGCATAGCCTGACCGGTCCATCGCCTCAGTAAAGATTGTATACGCCTGGTCAGCCGAGGGTTGCACAATCACGTCAACCGTCTGCGCGATCTCGATGCGAAATTCATCGGTCGCCACAGGCTGCACGTTCTGGCCGCTTACTTGCACCACGGTCATTTCGAGCCCCGGAATGCGCACATCGAAAAAGGTACCGGCACCCGCGTTGATGAAGCGCAGTCGCACCCGCTCTCCAGGACGAAACAGTCCCGTCCAATTGGCAGCAGGCGGCAGTCCGTTCAACAGATACGTGTACGTCGAACCCGTGATGTCCGCAATATCGGTGGGCGTCATGCGCATACGCGCCCACTCCATCCGATCGGCGATTGTCGCACGCAGTCCGCTGCGATCAACATCCTTGAAAAAATCGCCCAGCGTGCGTCGCTGAAAATTGTAGTACGACGACTGCTTCTTGATATTATCGAGTACCTTGTGCGGATCCTCGAAGGACCAGTCGGACAGCATGATCACGTACTCGCGATCGTATTGGAACGGCTCCGGCCCAATTGGGTCGATAATGAGGGGGCCGTAGTGGCCCAGCTGCTCCTGCATGCCTGAGTGACTATGGTACCAATAGGTGCCATTCTGCCGCAGGGGAAATTCGTAGGTAAAAATCTCCTTTGGACGAATGCCGGGAAACGTCACGCCCGGCACCCCGTCCATTGCGTTGGGCAACAACAATCCGTGCCAGTGGATTGATGTGTCCTCTTTCAACTTGTTCGTAACATGAATTCGCGCAGTATCGCCTTCCCGAAACCGAAGCAGTGGTCCCGGAATTGAACCGTTGATCGTCGTTGCGATCGCGCGCCGGCCGGCAAAACCGAACGGCGTGTGGTCGATCGCCAAATTCACGTCCTTTTGAACGGCGCCTACGCCTGAAGCATCCGACCAAAGGTTTACGCCTGACGCAGGACGAGCGTACGCGGGCGCGAGTCGCTCGAATCCTGCGACCAATCCAAATGCGCCCGTGGCCTGAATGAAGCGCCGACGAGAAACACTGAATGTCTCCTCGGTGTCCACCGAAAATATCTGCTTTTTGCCGTTCACTGTAGCTGCACCGGTTCGAAGTCGCGTTGCGTTGTTCGTGGAGGATCTGCCGCTTTACAGTGCATAAAATACCACGCCAAGCGCCCGGGAACCATTGGGACAGTGAACTTGACCGGTCAGGTTGGAATCGTCGGTCCGGCGCGTGATTATTGGGTCGCCAGACGTGGTATCAACCGTTCGACATCTCTCGGCACTCGTCAGCGCAGGTGCGGCAAGCTTCGGCACAGCGTGCCATCTCGACGTCGTGTTTCAGGGTCTCGCAGGACTTTGCGCACTCCTCGCACACGAGCGCACAAGCACGGCAGCTCTCCTGGTGCAATCTCGAGCCACGAATCATGAAGCGTGCTGACACTTCGCACATATCAGCACAGTCAAGAAGGAGCCCAATGTGTTCTGGCGTCGCGTGCTTCCCGGCTTTCGTCAGGCAATGCTGAATGGATTCGAGACAAACATGGCTGCAGTCAGTGCACGCGTTGATGCAGCCGTCCCGTGAGCGTGAGCGTGATCGTGCTGTTGATGTTCCATGCGAGCGGACCTCAGATTGGGATGCCCAACGATTCGTCGTTGGCGCTGGGCAGCCACATGTGTGTGGGTGCTTTACGAATCGTAAAGTCGCGTACCCATGGGAACGCTTACAGGTCCGGAGCTGTGACGAAAGGGCTAATTTTCACGCGACGCAAAAGTTGCGCGTTCAGCGCCACAATACGGTGCTGAGAGGTGCCAACACCGCGCGAACCGCGGGATGCAAGAGGATACCCCGAATGTGCCGGCACACCCCCTGCGAGAGGAATCGCGACAATATTGTAGACAGTCGCCCATACAGGTTCTGACGCATCTTGCGGTTGGTCGCTCTACTGAGCGCGATAATACCTGGAATGTTGCGTGGGTCGTTGCGCACCAGCACGATGTCGCCGACTTCGACCGCCACATCGGTCCCAGTGCCAATAGCAATCCCAACGTCCGCGGTGGCATCGCCCGTCATCATCACCACTTCGACGTGCTGCTGGTGCAGCATTCGAATAGGCTCTCGCGACTCCTCGCGGATGGCGTCGGCGATCGCCAGGGCTGCAACTGGATGATCATCACGCAAAATCGAAATGGCGGCCTGTCCTCGCGCTGCCGCACCGTCAATCAGCGTCTGCAGTTCTGACTTCGCTCCTCGTGCTCACGGCCGAGCCCGTTGAAAACGGTTTGCCCGCACCGACAACAGGAGACCTCAGAACGCCCGATGTCGACGGCTCAACCCCGCTCCGTCCTTGCGCCTCTCGGGAGGGCTAGCTACGTTCCAAGGCTCACCCTACTGCGCTCCATCTCGCGGTTTCCGGTGCCTATCCTCCGAAGTTCCTCGATGCCTGCTGATGTGACATAGCTGGCGGGGTGGGAACGTCCGGGGGTGTCGGCCGTTCGGTCATTCGAGAGGTAAGGAGTACAGGGGTTCTCTCGTAAGAGAGAGCAGGTTGATGCAGCGCGCTTCGCGAACGCAAGCGGCGCACTCGATCAGCGATTACGAAGACTTAATTAGTGCTGCTGCACGGGGACCAGGGACATGGCGCGCGAGAAGATCATCCTCGGTTGCACCGAGTGTAAAAACCGCAACTACTTCACGGCCAAGAACAAGCGCCTGCATCCGGAGCGCGTGGAATGGAAGAAGTACTGCCCACGTTGTAACAAGCATCAGACGCATAAGGAAACGAAGTAGTCATGAACGCGCCGGTTGAAGTGGCCCGTCCTGGGCTCGGCACGCGGCTGGTCACGTTCTATGGGGACGTGGTCGCCGAAATGAAAAAGGTGACGTGGCCCGATCGCCCGCAACTCCAGCAGGCGACGATCCAGATCATCGTGTTCGTGCTGATCCTTGGCGCGGTCATCGCACTGCTCGACGTGGGTCTTCAAGCGCTGCTCGTGCGCTTGCCGGCCATGTTGCTCGGCCGTTAACGCTGACATTGTCGATGCTCGAACACCGGTGGTACACGATCCAGACCACGTCTGGACATGAAAACAAAGTGCAGCGTCTCATCCAGCGGAAAATCGATATGGATGCGGCGACGCCTGAAGATCGACTGATCCGCCAAGCACTCGTGCCTACGCAGGAAGTCGTCGAAATCAAGAACGGAAAAAAGATCACCGTCGAACGGAAAATCTTCCCGGGTTACGTCCTCGTCGACATGGTGGCCAGTCAGGACACGCTGCACGAGATCAACGCGATTCAGGGTGTCATCAAGTTCGTCGGAAAAGAAAAAGAGCCGACGCCGCTGCGTGACGATGAAGTCCGTCGTCTGCTCGGCCATACGGATCTCGCTGACGAAGGCCCAACGCGTGAGGAGATTCCGTTCCTCATCGGACAGCCTGTCGCGATCACCGAAGGACCGTTCGCCGATTTCAACGGCACCGTCGAAGAAGTGCTGCCGGATAAGGGCAAGGTTCGCGTTTCGGTGAGCTTGTTTGGTCGGCCGACGAGCGTCGAACTCGATTACCTGCAGTTACGAGGCTATTGAACACAACGACGATTTAGGTTCTGGGTTTTGTGTTTGAGTTTTGGGTAGTCGGTTTACCGATAACTCAAAACCCCAACCCAAAACTCAATACCTAAATCAGTTTCCGCAGTTGCAGTCCGTCGCCACCACTCGACTTCAAACAATGTGGTAGCACTACCGACTGGCAGACCGTCTGTCAGCGGAACTTGCGACAGGAACACGCATGGCAAAAAAGGTCACTGGATTCGTCAAACTGCAGATCCCTGCAGGCAAGGCGAACCCGGCGCCCCCCGTGGGTACGGCCCTCGGCCCCCAGGGTATCAACATCATGGGCTTCTGCAAAGAGTTTAATGCTCGGACGCAGGGCGGTGATATGATCATCCCGGTCGAAGTCACGATCTACGGCGACAAGTCGTTCACCTTCATTCTGAAAACTCCGCCCGCTGCGGAACTCATTAAGAAGGAAATCGGCGTCGAGAAGGGTTCGGGTCAGCCAAACAAGGTCAAAGTCGGCGCTATCACCAAAGCGCAGCTCAAGAAGGTCGCCGAGCTGAAGATGCCCGATCTCAACTGCGATTCCCTCGAAAGCGCGATCG
>JANXUN010000651.1 GCA_025356185.1 Gemmatimonadaceae bacterium | reverse complement strand
CGCTTGGACCTGAGACGACGCCTTCCCCGAAATCAGGCGTTTCCGACGACGGCGAGAACAGATTGATGGTCGTCTCTTCCGTTCCAAGCGGTGGCGGAGGCTTCACACCCGCCGAAAAATTCGGCCCTCCAACATCGGGAGCAGTGGCGAGCGTGGAATTATCGCCGACGGATGTACATCCGAACGCGACTGCTAATACCGCGAGTGAAAGATACGAACGGCTGCGCATACGCTCTCTCCAACGATTGTAAATGGAACATCACGAGCGCCCCGGACGACGCGAGAAAAATCTTCTCGCATTGTGGCAATGTAAAATCATTCGCGCAAGTGACGCAGCGCACCGACCAAACAACGAACTGCTGCACAACGCATTTCTAACGCTTGAGATCGCCGCCGACGCGCGCTTATTTCGGCGCTTTTGTCGCCGGTGCAGGCGCACTCGGCTGTGAGCCCAATACGCGCAACGCGTGTTTCGCTTCCTCCACCACTGGCTGCACTTCCGGATCGCCGCGCTGCCATGCATTCACCACGAGTGTAAACGCGCGAATCGCGGTAGCTGTGTCGTTCCGCTGCCGAGCGACTTTGCCGCGCTCGAGCGCCATCGACACTTCAATTGGCGAGACGGCGGTGTACAGCCGTTGTCGAAGCAAGCGATCGGCAGATTCCCACTGCTTGCGCGCTTCGAGCAAACGTGCTTCGGTAAGACGGTCGCGGTAGCAGGACAGGCACAGCGTATCGGAAAGCTGCCCGAACGCCTTAATTGCCGCCGTCGTGTCGTGCACTGCAAGTTGCAGATACGCGCGGGCCGCTCCCGCGTCGTGCGTTACAAGTAACAACGCGCGGCCTTTCGCGGTTTTCGTTGCCGAATCCGCTCGCCTCTGGAACTCTTTCAGTTGCTCAACGCTGCCTCGTGTCGCCCAGAATCCCAGAGCGAGCCGCGCGCGCGGGGAACGCTCAGCAAGCCACTTCGAGAAAACCGCAGCGGCACTGTCCGGCTCAACGCCGCCAAGATAAACGAGCTCAGCGAATAACGGCGTTTGTTTGTTACCGAGCGCGTCATACGCTTCGCGCAGTCGTCCGCGGAACGCGAGTTCAAGCGGAAGGTAGCCGTACACAAGCGCGGAGTCGGCAACATGAGACGCAGACGTTGCGGGGCGACGCGCGATGGCGCGGAGCAACGTGATACTGGTTGCAGCAGAGTCGGGGAATCGCGCCAACGCATTGAGCGCGCTCCCGATGATGTCGTGCGACAACGTGTCAAGCATTCGCGCAGTTTCCGGCGTGTTCGCAAGAGTGGCGTCGGTCAGGCGCTCAACGAGGCGAATGCCTTGCGCGTCGCGGTCGATGGGATTGAGTGCGAGATACGCGCGCGCATACGTGCGACCCGCGTCGAGACCGCGCAATTCGAACGCGAGTTCCACAGCGTGGATATAGGCGGGTGCGAATCCCGAATCGAGCGCAATTGCCTTTGAGAACGCGTCAAACACTTGCTCGTCACTCACGTCAACGGCGGTACCATAGCCGAGGTGGTAGCGGGCCTCGCCCAACGCGTACCACACTTCGGGATCTTGCGGATATCGAATCGACGCTTGCTCAAGGGTCGCAAACAGGCGGCGCAACATCGGCCAGTCTGATAGCACGCCGTTTGCGAGCACAGCGAATAGTGAATCTGAAGTGACCAAGAAACTGTCTCGTGGCGCCAAGCCACGATTGAGTCGTCCGGCGCGCAGCGCATACGCGCGCACCAATGAATCGGCGTTGTCACGCTGGAAGGAAACAATTTGCCCCATACGACGAACGGGCAGCGGAAACGCCGTGTCGAGTGCCGCTGCGCGCGTGTAGAATCCCAGCGCCGGCCCCCACGCGGTTTGGCGAAACTGCTGCTCGCCCTGCAAGAACGCCTTGAGCGCGTCAATGGACGTTCCTCCCAACGGACTGGCACGAACGGCACCAACGCGGTGGTGCTTGTTCAGTTCACGCACCACAAACTGCGTTGTCGAATCGGCGAGCTTTGCAACCTCGACACCGCTCCACGTGCCCTCGGCGATCGAATCGGTCGCGACGTCCAGCAACGAGGCCTTGAGTTCTACAAGGTTACCCGGTGCGCTGTTGATCGAACCGAAAACTGCGTACTGCGCGTTGGTGCGCTTGGCCAAATCGCGTGCGGACGCTCGGTCGGCCTTTGTCGTGCCCCAGCCCCGAATTGCGGTTGCCGGAGACACCGCGCCCACCGGACCGAGTCCGTCCAAATTACGTGCGAGTAGGTCAACCAAGCCTTCCTTCCATAACGCGTACTCGGGACGGAGCGGGTTGAACGGCGCCACCGCCACCATCACCGAGGGCACGATGATTGTCGGTCGTCGTGATATGATCACCCCCACCCATGCGATCGCGACGGCGGCGACAGCTCCAACAGCCGCGACGATTCTTTGCTTGGTAAGCCTCGGTTTTTTGTGCACAGGAAACACGCGCGTGCGCTCGGCGCTGCTCAGCCTCCACGATTGCGAAGTTCCCAACGCCTCCGCGAAATCGTCCATAGTGCCAAAGCGATCGGCTGGCACCTTTTCCATTGCACGCACAATCGCTTCTTCGACTTGCGCCGGAACGCTGCTGCGTACGATCGACAGTGGCGGCACGCGTTCAAGCATGTGCCGCGCCATCAGCCCTTGCGCGGTTTTCGCGGTGAAGGGCGCATGCCCCGCCAGCATTTCGTACAGCGCACACGCCAGGCTGTATTGATCGCTTCGCCCATCCAGTTCCCGTTCGGCCGCGGCCTGTTCGGGACTCATGTACGCCGGCGTACCCATACTCATACCGGTGCGTGTCAGCACCTGTGTCGCGCGCAAATCGGCGCTCGCACGCGCGATGCCGAAGTCGGCCAGCATGGCACGCCCATCCTGCATGAGGATGTTCTCGGGCTTCACATCGCGATGCACGATGCCGCGGGTGTGCGCGTACATCAGCGCCGACGACACCTCGCGCGTGATGCGCACTGCGTCATCGACAGACAGCTGCTCTTCGCGAGTCATGAGCGCGTGCAGCGACTCGCCAGTCACTACGGGCATCGTGAAGAACAGCTGCCCGTTCGCGTCACCGGCATCGATGACGGGCAGGATGTTGGGGTGATCGAGCTCAGACGCGATCCGAATTTCGCGCCGAAAACGCTCGGCCCCCACCGCCGCGCCTACTTCTTGGTCAAGAAGCTTGAGAGCAACGTACTCACCCGTGGTGAGGTCTTTGGCCAGATAGACCACAGCCATACCGCCGCGACCGAGCTCGCGCTCGACGACATAGCGCCCGCCCAACGGTTCGGTGAATGGCTTCGGAGCGTCGGGCAGCACTGTCTCCAGTTAAGGCGTCGTTCAGCCAACGTAGCCGATCGCCAACGTCGCTGCCACTACGTCCATCTACCTTCTTATCGATATCTGAGGCGGCGCAAGTCGGCGTTCGCGAGCAAACGAGGGTGCTCGCCGATCTCAGAACGATGTGGACGGATTGTACCCAAAAGGGAGTAGACTAACCCCGAGCCCTTATTACGGGCTGGACTCGCGCCTGCACCGGCGCCGGGTCGTTCGCATCGATTCAGTACCCTGCTGAGAGATCCACCACATTGCGAAGCGATTCGCCGTTACGATATCGCGCAAGGTTGTCGCAAAACAGCGCAGTCAGTTCATCCCAGTGCGTCGCGCGAAATCCCGCGCTGTGCGGCGTGATGATCACGTTCGGCGTGGTCCACAACGGATCATCGCGGTCGAGCGGCTCCTGCTCAAACACGTCCAATATCGCGCCGCCCAGCTGTCCGGTTTGCAGCGCCTCGCGCATTGCCACCTGATCGACAATGCCCGCGCGCGCGACGTTCACCAGTAACGCACCGCGATTGAGCATCGCAATTTCCCGTGCGCGAATCATGCTTTGCGTGCTCGCGATGCCTGGTGCCGCGATAACCAGAACATCGGCTCCATCGAGGGCGTCGTGCAACGCGTGGGCACCAACAACGCGATCTACGCACAACGGCGCCAGCTCATTCGTACGACGACGCACGCCGGTCACGTGCATGCCAAACGCACGCGCGCGTTCGGCGATCGCTACGCCAATCGTGCCGAGTCCCACGATCGTCATGCGCTGCCCATGCAACAAAACGGGCCAGTCGGTCGCGAGTTCATTCTGAATCCACACACGTTCGCGCTGCGCCGCGAACGTGCGATCCAGTCGTCGCGTCCGCATCAGCAAGCCACCCATCACCTGTTCGGCAATCGGAATCGCTTGCACGCCGCGCGAGTTGGTGACCGTCACGTTCGCTGCCGCTAACTGCGCGAGGGGCAGCAGGCCGTCCACGGCCGACGCTGATGAATGCACCCACTTGAGACGCGTTGCGGACGAAACCATCGCCGACGTGAGCCGCGACGACAAACTCACCTCGGCGTCAATGATCGCGTCCGCCGCG
>JANXUN010000574.1 GCA_025356185.1 Gemmatimonadaceae bacterium | reverse complement strand
CACAGTTTCGAGGGTTCAGTTGTGAGTTCCCCGTTCTGACCCGCACGAGCTTCCAGTTTCCAGCAACAATCAACGAATAGATCCAACCCGCCCGTGTCGGCGTAGCCTCACCGAACCACCTAGGCCAGCCTTCGATTCGCGACGCGCTGGCCATCGCACCCGACACCCGGATTTCTACTATGTCCACCCCGTCGTCGCCCCGACGCCCATGGCGCATGTATGCGCTGGTCGCCGTCGGACTCGCCACCATCGGCGTCTCGGCCCAGCGCATTCGCGCGTCTGATCACCAAGACACTCCCGAAGTCGAGCTCAATCCCCGCATGGACATCAATGACGTCTATGCATTTCCCGGCGCATCGGCCGATCGCATTGCGTTGATCATGACGACGTCCAGTCCGATTGCCGGACAGACTGCGTCGTTCGATCCAAACTTGTTGTATCAGCTCAAGATCGATAACACCGGGGACGCTGTCGAAGATCTGGTGTTTCAAATCACGTTCGATGATGGCGTTGGCGCCGCGCAAAAGTATACGATTCGTGGCCCCGTTGCACCGTCAATGACCGGCACCAAAGCCACGTTGCTCACCACGGGCACCACGGTGACGGGTAACGTTGGATCGATCGCCGGTTCATCGAGCAGCGTGCAGACGTTTGCCGGACTCAAAGCCGATCCATTCGTTGTCGATCTCGAACAGTTCTTCGCGATCCTCCCCGACCGTCGCCCGTCCACCGGTTCGCTCTCCGGCCCGTCAACACCAACCGCCAGTGCATTCCGCAATCCCGGCATCGATTTTCTGAAGCCGTTTAACGCACTCGCGATCGCGATCGAATTGCCCAAAGCCATGTTGCAGCCGAGCACCGACGCGGCCGCGAAGTTTGGCGTTTGGGGCACGATCAGCCGTTGATGCGCAGACGCTAATGCGAATCATTCCTCATACACTTTCCGGATCACTCATCATGCGTCCTTCCGCACTGCTGCGCATCGCGTCACTCGCGATCGCCCTGCCGATCTTCTCGGCATGTTCAGATAAAAACGATATGACCGCACCGTCGTCCACGCGCACGTATGTCCAGGTGGAACGACTGGGCAACCCGCTCGTGAGCGAAGTGTTTTTCCAGAAACGCGATCACGGTCTCGCCAACACGACGGCACCGGCGACTGACATTGCCAACGGTTTTGATGTCAAAATCAAAGCGTTCACGAACGGTTTCAATCGTGGCGCGACGATCGCGAACACGCTGGCCGCTGTGCTCGTGCCAGACATGTTGATGGTGTACCCCAATCGCGCCGGCAGCACGTCGGGGTGGTTGAGCTGGGCGTTGGCTGCCGGTTACGGCGGTCGCAATCTGAAGGACGACGTTGTGGACGCCGGCCTGACGGCAATCTTTGGCAATCTGTTGGATCCGAACGCCGCAGTGTTGCCGGGACTGACATCGGACAACATCAGCACCAGCACGCGGACGTACGGCACCACGTTTCCGTATCTCGAAGCGGCGCGATAGTCATGCAACATCACTCGCCATCCGGGCATCGGGACTTATCGCGACCCAGGGTGTTCGTGACAAGGGGCATGCTAGCGCTGTTGCTGGTCGTGTCGCTCGCGGTGGCGAGTGGTGTGTATCGCAGTCGCAGCAACAACACGACCGCACACGCAGCAGCACGCACGCCCAGCAACGCACCCGACGGTTTCGCTGAACTCGCACTGCGCGATACGCAAATTGTCGTGTGGCATCACGCGCTTGACGCCGATACGGGAAGCGCGCTCGTACTCGGCCAACTTGCGGCATTGTACTTACAGCGTGCACGAGAAGGTGGTGGCTGGGCCGACTATCTGGTCGCCGATTCACTCGCGCGACACTCACTCGCACGCCGCACGCATCGCAACGGCAGCACCGCAGTCACGTTGGTGAACTCACTACTCGCACAGCATCGTTTCACCGATGCACGTGCGATTGCTAAAGATCTCGTTGGCCGCGAAGGCGACATTCCCGAATATCGCGCGCTCCTCGGCGAGGTCTCGATGGAACTGGGCGACGATGCCTTGGCCGATTCGATGTATCGCTCGGTATGGGAGCAACGGTTGCAACCGTCGATGGCACCTCGTGTCGCGCGATGGTTGGAACTCACCAATCACGTGGACGACGCGCGTCGCCTGTTGACCTTCTCACGTGATCAAGTAGTTGCCACGCGCACCGTGGCGAGCGAAACGCGCGCGTGGTTCAATTTGCGACTAGGCGATCTCGAGCTGCGCGCAGGCAACACACGCCGTGCACGTGCCGAATACGAAGCCGGACTTGGCATTGAGCCCGGCGATCCACGCCTGTTTTCCGCGATGGCGCGGTTGGCGATGGCTGAGCGCGACCCAAAGGACGCAGTCACGTGGGGCGAACGTGCGATTGGGCTGCAACTCGATCCCGCCACGCTCGGACTTGTCGGTGATGCGTACACGATGCTCGGCGACACGGCAAAAGCGAATACGTACTTTGAAACGCTTGATGTAGCTGTCGCCTCACAGCCTGGCGCATACCATCGTGCATGGGCACTGTCCTTGCTCGATCATGGACTCCGGGTGGATACTGTAGTGGCGAAGGCTGCCGCCGAGTTGGAAGATCGCAAGGATATTTATGGATACGACGTCATGGCGTGGTCCTTGTTTAAGGCGGGCCGACTTGCGGAGTCGCACGCGATGATGGATCGCGCGATGCGTTTTCACACGCCCGATCCGTTGCTCGTGCGGCATGCGCAAGCAATCGATCGCGCGATGAAGTCAGCGCACGTCGTTGCCGTCGGCACGCGGTAACACAAATGTCGGAACTGTTCGCGTTTGGTCAAATCGGGTTTCATCACATCGTCGCACTCGACGCGGCCGACCACATTCTGTTTTTATTGGCGCTGGCGGCGATCTATCGCGGACGCGATTGGCGCTCAGCGCTCTGGGTGATTAGCGCGTTCACCGTTGGGCACTCGATCACCTTGGCTCTCGCTGTGACGAATGTGCTCACGCTGCCAACCAATGTCGTCGAGTTTCTCATTCCCGTCACGATTGTCGCCACCGGTGTAGAGAACCTGGTATTGCGCGAGCGCGCGGCAACAGGACGT
>JANXUN010000570.1 GCA_025356185.1 Gemmatimonadaceae bacterium | reverse complement strand
GAGCTGACGCGACGTGCGCCCGGAACGACCACTGCGCCTTCAGGGATTTCTAACGGACGGTCGGCGGTTGCACGGTGCACGGTTTCACGCACCAAATCATAGACCGGCGTGCCGCGTGTCAGCACGACGCCGGCAGCAAGCACTGCCCGCGCGCGCACCACGGTGCCCTCATACACCCCGCAATTGCCCCCGACGATGACATCGTCTTCGATGATGACGGGCGACGCGTTGATCGGCTCGAGCACGCCGCCGATTTGCGCGGCTGCACTGAGATGCACGCGCTCGCCAATTTGCGCGCACGAACCGACCAGCGCGTGCGAATCGATCATGGTGCCACGTCCGACGTGCGCACCAACGTTCACGTACATGGGCGGCATGCACACAACCGATGGCGCGAGATACGCCCCGCGTCGCACCGTCGAGCCGCCGGGTACAATGCGCACTTGATGTTCCAAACGAAATTCGCGCGTGGGGAACGTGTGCTTGTCAAAAAAATGAAACGGCCCGCTATCAGACATTTCGACGACGCGTCCGATGCGAAACCCTAACAGGATTGCGCGTTTGACCCACGGCACTGCGAGCCACACACCATCGCTGTTTTTCTGTGCCGCGCGAATTTCGCCGCGCTCGAGGAGCGCAATACTGTGATCGAACAACGACTGCGCATCAGTCGGCAGCGCCGCGCCACTGTCGAGGAGATGGGGATCGTTGAGTCGCGTTTCGAGATCGGCGATGGACAGTGTCACGAGCGTGAAGGGTAAAAGGAAATTGACATGCTACGCAGTGAGTGCGCTGCCGTCGCGCATGGCCTGCTGCACGACCGCGTGATGCGCATCTGCCAGGGGCAACAGCGGCAGACGTAGCACATTATGCATGCGGCCTTGTAGTGCGAGCATCGCTTTGACCGGAATTGGATTGGACTCAATAAATGCCGCATGCAGCACGGGTGCGACGAGCGCGTCAATGCGACGTGCCTCGGTGAGATCGCCGCGCGCCATCGCACTGCACAGTCCAGCGGTGAGCGCAGGTACCACATTGGAGACCACCGAGATCACCCCGTCACCACCATGGGCCATCACGGCAAGCGTGAGTCCGTCGTCGCCAGAAAGCACACCAAAACCATCGGGGCGCTCACGAATAATCTGCGAGATCTGTCCAACGCTGCCAGACGCTTCCTTCACGGCGACAAAACGCGGATCGGCGGCGAGCTCGAGACACGTGCGCGCTTCGAGATTTGTCGCGGTGCGTCCCGGCACGTTGTACAGCACGATCGGCAAATCACAGGCGTCGGCAATCGCGCGAAAGTGCGCGACCAACGCCCGCTGTGGCGGCTTGTTGTACATCGGCGTGACGTGCAACAGGTGTGTCGCTCCGGCGGCTTTGCACTCTTTTGATAGCGCGATTGCTCTGGTCGTGTCGTTGGAACCTGCACCTGCCACAACAGGAACACGTCCGTTCACCTGTTGTACGGTCAGTTCAACCACATGACGATGTTCTGCCACAGTCAACGTGACCGCTTCGCCCGTCGAGCCGCACGGCACCACGAATTGAACGCCCTGTTGCACCTGCCACTCGACAAACGCACGCAGCGCCGCATCGTCAACCGCGCCCTGGGCAGTGAAAGGCGTCACGAGCGCCGTTCCGCATCCGTACAGCTTCGTCCTCTTCATTGCTCCGCCCCTCGCGTTGGCGTAGTCACCGTGGTCAACACGACATCCTGCATGGTGTATATCGCGGCAGCGCGCGGAATCGCGAGCCACGCTGCGGCCGTCAGCGCGCCATCGGCAAATACCCGGCGGTCGCGCGCCGTGTGCGTCATGCGAATTTGCTCGAACGGTGCGTCAAAGATCAATTCGTGCGTTCCCGGCACCGACCCGACACGCACGCTGGTGATTGGGACTGCGTGTCCGACGCCGCTCTCGGCGGCGAGCTGCACCGCAATCGCCGTACCCGACGGCGCATCCAGTTTGGCCGTGTGATGCGTCTCGATGATGTGTGCGTCGAACGACGCGATGCCATGCAGTCGCTTCGCGGCATCGCTCACGCACGCGAGAAAAAGCTGCACGCCCAGTGAAAAATTTGGAGACCAGAGCGCCGCACACTTTGTTTGCGCAACGGCTTCTTGCAATAACGGCATCGACGACGCCCATCCCGTCGTACCGATCACGACGGGGCATCCGAGTGCAAGCAGCGCCGATGCGTTGGGTATTGCGACATCCGGCTGCGTGAATTCGATGGCAACTTGCGCGCCGTTCAGATCTGCGCGCGAGATGCCGCGCGACATTTCGGCGACGTCAAGGCGTGCAACGATTTCGTGTCCACGTTCGGCGCCGAGCGCATCGAGCGTGCGACCCATGCGCCCCATACCGACCAGCGCGATGCGCACTGGAGTGATGGCCGGCGGTTGGCCGTCAAGGGAGCTCACGCCCGTGGCGGTCACGCGGCCGACTCGAAGAACGTGCGATGCAATCGCTGCATCGCCGGCACCACCTGCTCGTCGTCGATAACGAGTGTGAAGTTGATGCCTGTCGCGCTCAGCGACGCCATGTGAATCGGTACGGCACCGATCGCCGCGATGGCGTCGGCGATGGCGCGGCTTCCATCAGCAATCCCCGCACCGACGATGGCAACAATCCCGCGCTGTCGTTCAACGGCGACGTCGCCAAACTCCATTAGATCGGCAACCACGGCGTCGAGATTGCTCGGATCATCGACGGTGACTGAAATCGACACCTCAGACGTCGCGACCACATCGACCGATGTGCGATGCGTTTCAAACACTTCAAAGACTCGTCGCAGGAACCCTGGAGCGAGCAGCATGCGCGCTGAGCGAAGTTTGACGACGGTGGTGTTGCGTTTACCCGCGATCGCGCGCACCGCCATGCGCGGCGCTTCGAACGCGATCATCGTCCCGCGTCCACTGGGGTTGCGCGAGTTAAACACGTATACGGGAATGCCGCGTTGCACCGCCGGAGCGATCGTACTGGGATGCAACACCTTTGCGCCAAACGATGCGAGTTCTGCAGCCTCATCAAATCGAATGCGTTCGATGAGCTGGGCCTTCGGCACGATGCGCGGGTCGGCGGTCAGCATGCCATCGACGTCAGTCCAAATTTCAATGGCTTCGGCGGCGACCGCTGCACCCACCAGTGATGCTGAATAGTCTGAGCCACCGCGACCGAGTGTGGTTGTTACGCGGCCGGGTGCGGATCCGACAAAACCACCCATGATCGCAATGCTTCCGCGCTCGATCACTGGCAGGATGAACTCACGCGCCGCGCGATCGATTTCGTCGGTATCGGGTTCTGCCCGCGTGAAGAAATCGTTCGTGCGCATGACGTCGCGCGCGTCGATGCACACCCCTGGCAAGCCACGATGACGAAACGCCGCGGCAACAATTTGCGCCGACAACAATTCTCCGACGGCAGCGACCGTGTCGAGTGAGCGCGGCGTGAGATAACCAAGTGTACGAAAGGCTTCTGCCAGATGCGCGAGCTCGTCAAAGCTCGCGCTGACCTCGGCGGCGATTTCTTCGCGCTCGGAGGACCCCTGCAAGAGCGTGTTCGCTTCGCGCAAATGACGATCGCGCAGCTGTTCAATCATGTGCAACGCGATCAGGAGCTCGCCACCGGCTGCCTTGTGTGCGATTTCGAGGAGCACGTTGGTTGCACCGCCAAGCGCCGATACGATAACGATCGGCTGTCGAGCACGCTTGTCTCCGATGATGTCAATGACGCGCCCGATCGCGTCGGCATCTTGCACGGATGTGCCACCAAACTTGGCAACGATCACGTGCGATTGATCCCGATGAGCTGTCCCGACGCCACCATAAGTTCTGCGTTGAGAATCGAACCGCCCGCCGCGCCACGAATGACGTTGTGCGCCATGGCCACGAGCCGCAGATCGAATATGTTGTCGCGGCGCACGCGTCCGACTGTGACCGCCATGCCGCGACCGTCCATCACATCTCGGCGAGGCTGCGGCCGATCAAGTTCGTCGCGCACGATTATCGCGGGTGACGGCGCGGACGGCAGACCATGCACCGCGGGATCGCCCTTCCACGCGCGCAACGTGTCGAGCGCTACTTCGGGAGTCGGCGGATGTTCGAATTGCACGGAAAGGCACACGGTGTGTCCGTGTTCAACCGCAACACGGTTCGCGTGCGCGCTCGTGACAATCTCGGCGGGAACAATGCGAGAACCATCGTACGTACCCAGAAGTTTCGTTAGCTCGAGCTCAATTTTCGGTTCTTCGTCACCGATGTACGGAATGGTGTTGCCGAGGATATCGAGCGATGCCACGCCAGGATATCCCGCGCCAGAGACCGCTTGCATCGTTGTCGCAAACACTTTGCGCACGTGGAATTTTTCGTGCAGCGGCGCCAACGCCATCGCAATGACCGTCACCGCGCAATTCGCGTTCGTGACGATGCCACCGGGCCATCCGCGCTCGCTGCGTTGACGATCAAGTAAGCTCAGATGATGCCCGTTCACTTCGGGGATCACCAACGGTACATCGTCGGCCATGCGATAGTTCTTGGCGTTGCTCAGCACCACGCGACCCGCTGCCGCAAACGCAGCTTCGACGTCGCCGGCGACGGATGAGTCGAGCGCCGAGAACACGATCTTCGCTTTAATCTCCAGCGGGTCACACGGTTTGACCGTGAGCTTCGCGGTGCGTTCCGGCATTTTGCCTTCGAGCCAGCGTGTCGCGTCTCGATACGATTTTCCGACGCTGCGCTCGGACGCCGCGATCTCGACGAGATCAAACCACGGATGGTCCGCTAGCAAGCGGACGAACGCTTGCCCGACTGCGCCCGTCGCGCCGAGTACGGCGACCGGCCAACGATTGGCGGCGAGAAGACTGCGAGGATTCGTCATACGTGGATGAATACGGAAAAGAGTTACGACAGCAACGTGCGAACGATGCGTTGATACGCGCCTACGGCCGCTTCGAGTTCATCGATATCAATGTGTTCGAGCGCGGTGTGCGCGACGTGAATTGAGCCGGGTCCGAACAACAACGGCGTGCCCCAACGCGACAGCAACGGAATATCACTGGTGTACGCCACCGGTTCGATGTCAAAACCAGGCAACGTGTGAAAATGTTGGGCTGGAATGTGCGAACCCCACACGAGCTCAGCCTCATCGCCGGCCCACTCCATGAACGCTCGCTTGACTGGCTCCACATCACCGACCAAACGAATCATGATCTCGGCCTCGGCCAACCCGGGAACGATATTGGCTTCTGTGCCGGCGCGCAGCACGCCGACGTTGTAGGTCGTGGTGCCAAGCACGGCATCGCTTGGCAACGCCAAATGACGCAGCTTGGGGAGCAGCTCGAGCATCGGATCGATCGCACTGTTACCAAGGTGCGCGTAGGCCGAGTGGGCTTCGCGTCCACGAACGCGGACGATCACGCGCTGTGCACCCTTACCGCCCGACGCCAGCTTGCTTTCCGTCGGCTCTCCGTTGACCAACCATTTGCTCGTTGCGGGTAGCCGGTTGGCCGCGAGTGCGCCCGGTGAACCTTTTTCTTCGCCAACGACAAAGAGCAAGTCAACGCGATCTTCACCGTCGTCGGCAAGCTGTTGCGCGGCGAGCAACATGGACGCGACGATCCCCTTTGTGTCGCACGCGCCGCGTCCGTAAAGGCGATTGCCTTGAATCGACGGCGCGATAAACGGAGGAACCGTGTCGAGGTGCGTGGACAACGTGACACCACCACCGCGACGCGACGCCCAAATATTCGAGCGCTGCGGCTCAACTTCCTGGAGAGTGACGTTCCACTCACGCGTGATTAACCAACGCGCAACAAAATCCACCACGTCGCGTTCACGGCCAGTGGTGGAGTCGATGGACAGCAGTTCCGTTGTCAGTGCAACGACGTCAGACATCCGATTGAATCAGCTCTGATGAAAAGCGTGAGCTCCCGTTTAGTACCCGGAGCGGGTCTCGAACCCGCACGGCCTTACGGCCAAGGGATTTTAAGTCCCTCGCGTCTACCATTTCGCCACCCGGGTTCTGAAACGGCATCGGGAGCGCAGGTGACGCTCCCGATGGCTGCCCGGCACCGATGATGCCGAGAGCGGGAAACGGGACTCGAACCCGCGACCCCAACCTTGGCAAGGTTGTGCTCTACCAACTGAGCTATTCCCGCGTGATGTGGCTCGCGAGAGCGATCCTCTCGTCGTCCACGTAGCAACAATAACGTGTCTCGTACGCTTCCGACAAGCGATTCAGAGGTCGTGATTATCCGCGTAAACCCAATGCATGCGCCCCATACCACACCGTGTAGGCGAGCAGCCCAGATAGAGCAGCATCGCCACCATTTTCGAGTGCACGCCCATCGACATCGACAATCTCCGCGGCGATCCCGTTGTCGAGTGGCGCGCGACGCAGCCACGCGAGTACTTCGCTCGCATCGGGGCCGAGCAGGCGCGCCAACTGTGGCGCCAATGCCGATACCGGGGCTGCCACCGCGCGCACCGAACGACGGTACAGTGAGTCGTCTCGATCGAGCGCCTCATACAGAGGCAACCAGAGGAGTGAGCCAACGGCGTCGTCGTCGAGTCCCGACGCGCCAGCGAGGTCGATCGACGTGGCGAGTCGAGCTTTTCCACCGCGATCGACCGAGAAATGACGGATGATGGCGGCGCGCACGGCGGCGGGATCTTGTAGGGCCGCGGCGGCCTCTTCATCGAGGGTGCGCTTGAGAATATCAAGCGCGAGCGCAACCAACGCGTTGCCGTGCAGCGTAAAGGTGTACGGCGCGGGCTCACCTGACGGCAATACTTCGGTCGAAAACAGGGGAATTCGACTGTCGCGCCGTGCCGTGATATCGTCCGCGGCTAAATACAGCGTGTCGGCGACGACTGGCTCTTCGACAATTTGATCGTCGTTGCTATCGCGAATGTAGCGATCAGTAGCAATCGCAAATGCCGCGGGTCCTTCGATAGCGAAGCCCGGTTGAAAGAGCGTGCCGTCGAAGTAGTGCACGCCCTGCCCCGGCGCGTAGCCATGGAGTTCACAGATGCGCACAAGCAGCTCGCGTGCGAGTCCCGCGTCGGCCAATTGCACAGCAGGCAGCGTCCACAGTAGCGCCTCGAAATCGCGCACGGTCACGCCCGCGTCGTGCCACGGCGCACGCGAACGCATCAGGTAATAGTGCGCGTCGTCGAGCGCGCGTCCCACTCCGTAAAAATATGCAAACAACAGATTGCGATTGACGAGACGATCGACCGTTTCATTTCCAGTCGACTGCTCCATCGACGCGAGCGCTTCACGTGTCGCGGTGAGCAGCGACCGCCACCCGCGTCGACGCATGACGGCCACGGTGGCTTGGGCACCGTCGCGTTCAGGCCCAACGGTGATGTAGAACGCGCACTGCGACGACGCGCCAGGTGCGATTTTCAGCGAGCGACGAATCGCGAACGGACGCGGTTCGTGCGACGCGTGCGACGGTGTCTCGATGCGCGCTGGTCCATCGGCGCCGATTGCCAAGGCGGCGAGTCCCGGAATCGCCGTGCCCTCCAGCAGCACGACTTCGTCGGCGCCTTCGCTGACCAGATGCGCATCATCAAAGGGACGCGCTGTGCGCACGCGTTGCTGCCGATGACCGAGCGTGCCCTCGAGGGCGATTTCAACGTTCACATTGACGGCCCCACGATTCTCTACCCCGATCGTATACACGGCACCCGCCATGTCGGCGTCGCGTCCGTACGGCGCGAATACCGTTCCCCGTACTAATAGCGTGCCGACGGTGCACGTGAACGTCGGCAGCCACCCCATTGCACGCTCCCACGCGATGCCTTCAGCGGCGAGCGCCCGCACCTCACCATCGACGCGGAGCACTGGAACGCACAACGGTGGTTCGCTGCCTGACACAAATTGCGGGCCACCGGCAAACTCAATGGCCGCGCGTGCGCCACGATGCAATACACCGATGGCATGGATCGCTCCGTCGGCAGGATTGATGCAGGGCAGCGTCAGCCAGTGATTTCCCGTGAGTTGCCACGGGGCGGTCGGTATCTTCACGGCGCAGTGAACCTTGGAGAAAGCGTCATGGTATAATCTACCATGACCGCACCGACCCCACGATTTGTCCTTCGCATGAAACGTTTTGCACGTTTGCAGTTACGCGCCCTGGTCGTCTGCGGTTTGACACTAGCAATTGCCGCGAATCGAGTGCACGCACAGGCGATCGTCGGAGCCGGCTCCAGCGCCGTCCCTGTGCCCCGTCATATCGTGCGAGTCAGCATCGGCGGCATGTGGGATGATTACGATCAGGAGTTCCGCGACGGAGGCAAGCAACCGCTCTTTGGACGCGTTGCGTCCGCGTCATTCGGCGTTGGAGCGCTGCCTCAGCTCTCGGCCGCACAGCAAGCAATACGCACCCTGAGTTCATCACCGTCATTTGCGTTGACGTTGGGTGCACTCGAAGCGAGTGGCAACTATCGCACGGTGACAACTCCAATCGCGATCGACTGGGCGCTCACGGACAAGTTGGCGGTCGGCATCGTTGTGCCGTACGTCGAATCACGGGGCAACGCGCTGTTTGTTCTCAACCGCACGGGCACCGGCGCCAACGTCGGTCAGAATCCGTCGTACGGTACCACGACAGGCGCCGCAACTCGCGCTGCGAACGCGTCAATTCTGCGTCAACTCGTGCTGGCGAGAACACAGTTGACGGCGGAAATCGCACGGTGCGCGGGAGCGAACGCATTGAATTGCGATGCGATTCGCGCGAGTCCCGGCGCCGCGGCAACACTTTTGCAAGACGCCCAGAATACGCTCACCGCGATCTCGACCGTATACGGCGACAGTCTTCGCGGCGGCGCGCCGGTTGTGCCTATCGCCGGCTCCGCGACACAACTGGCGATCAATGCGCGCCTCGCTGCCATTCGCGCCGCCTTCACCGCATTCGGTATTGCCGGTGTCAGCGACGGATTGCTTCCGGCGGGCGCAACGATCATTAACGGCCCGGCAGCGATCGCGCGGATCGTGAAAGATTCCGCGTACGCGCTCAACTACGCACAATTTGGTGGCACACGTCGCGCAGGCATCGGTGATATCGATCTCACGGCGTCGTACCTGTGGTTCAACACACTCGGCGCACGACCTGCTCAGTGGCTGAACGCAAAATCGTTTGGTGTTCGAAGCCAGATCACTGGTGGTTGGCGGTTTGGAACCGCCGGTGCGGATCGTTCAGAGGACGCGCTGGACGCACCGATTGGAGAAGGAGCGAATGCACTTTTGTTGCGCAGTGTGACGGACGTGCTGTGGAGCGCCAAGTTTTGGGTAAGCGGATCAGTGCGTGTTGCACTGCCCATGTCCGACAACGTTTCAACACGCCGGCCGCTTCCATCAGACACCGCACTGTTTTTTTCATCGACGACGGAGAGCGCCGCCCGCCATCTGGGACGACGCATTGATATCGAAATCACACCGCGATACGTCTTTGGTCGCTACTTTGCCGTGTCAACGGGATACACGCTGCATCGTTCCGAAGCTGACCAATTCACCTTCGCCACCGCCGACGCCTCCGGCGCGACCACTCAGTCGACGAGTGCACTCACACGGCACTCGTTGTTGTTCGGTATGACGTTTTCCACGTTATCGAGCTACATCATCGGGCGGGCGCGCTGGCCGTTGGAAGCCGTGTTTCAACATGCGCAACCGATTGCCGGACAAGGCGCCGTGACGCCGGCCGTCGTGACAGAACGCCTTGAGTTGCGCGTTTACACGGGTGGTTTTCCGCGCCGCTGAGTCGCGCGTTGTAGCGTTGGTTTCTTCGCGACGGCTTTGGCTATCGCCGCCACGTTCTCTCCGCCTCGTTCAAGCAATTCGCGCGCGTGCGCGCGACTGACTTCGCGATCGGAGTCGCCACCAAGCATGCGCGATATTTCAAGCACGCGCGCATCGTCGACAACGACTTCGGTGTCGGCAGTGGTAACGGCGCCGATCGCGCCTTTTCGCACAACAACATGGTGATGCGCGCGCGCTGCGATCTGCGCCAAGTGTGAGATTGCCAACACTTGGTGATGTCCGGCCACGCGTCGCATCAGCGCGCCCACTTGCCACGCAACTGCACCGCCGATGCCGGCATCCACTTCATCGAACACGAGCGTTGGGGCTTGTTGCAATTCGGCGAGCACCGTACTAAGTGCCAGCATGATGCGCGCCAGTTCGCCGCCCGACGCAATGCGACCCAGTGGCCGAAGTTCCGAGCCCACATTCAGGGTCGCGAGAAACGTCACCGACTCGGCGCCGAACGCGGTGACGTCATCCAACGTCGTC
>JANXUN010000551.1 GCA_025356185.1 Gemmatimonadaceae bacterium | reverse complement strand
TTTCCTGACAACGCGAGCTACAAGCGATATACCAAGAATGGCGGTACGCTGGATCGCGCTGATTGGCGTCGTAATAACGTGAATGAGTTAGTGCACCTGCTCAACGACGGCGTTCACAAAACCAAACCGTGGGTCAAGTTCGGCGTCAGTCCGTTTGGTATTTGGCGCCCGGGAACACCGGCGCAAATCAAAGGTTTCGATTCGTACGAGAAACTGTACGCCGACGCACGGAAGTGGCTCAATGAAGGGTGGCTGGATTACTTCACGCCGCAGCTGTACTGGCCCACGTTCAAAGCCGAGCAGTCGTATCCCGTGCTGTTGGATTGGTGGGCGCGCGAAAATACCTATGCGCGCCATTTGTGGCCCGGCAATTTCACATCGCGTGCTGCGGGTACAGGGAGTGCGGCATTTCCCATCAGTGAGCTGGTTGAGCAAGTGCGCGTGACGCGCGAGCAACTAGGCGCGACGGGCAACGTCCACTTTTCCATGAAAGCGTTTCTCACCAATCAAGGCGGGATGAACGACACGCTGATGCATGGACCGTATGCGTCGCCGGCGCTTATTCCGGCAACACCATGGCTGAAAGTCGCTGCACCGCCGACGCCCGTGCTCCGCGCGAGCGATCGCCAAGGTGTGACGTC
Source organism: Gemmatimonadaceae bacterium (assembly GCA_025356185.1). GTDB lineage: Bacteria > Gemmatimonadota > Gemmatimonadetes > Gemmatimonadales > Gemmatimonadaceae > Gemmatimonas. The sequence continues at coordinate 4,495 of JANXUN010000551.1, read as the reverse complement.
GGTCGCTCTCACGACTAGGCGAAACGTCGCTCCCTGGCAGTGGCTCGTTCAGGTGCGCACGGATACAGGCTGGACGTCGACAGTACTCCCGGGCGTCACGACATCGTATCAAATTCCTACCGGGCTTCACGCCACAGATGTGTCGGTGCGCGCGATCAATCGCGTGGGCATCGAAAGTTCGGCGACGACAATTCCGCTCGCGAGCAGCGCATCGTCATCGGCCGCTGACCCGCATGCACAGTCGATTTTTTCACGAGGACGTCCCGGTGGCCGCTGAGCGAACGCCGTTTTTCTATCGAGTCAGCGAAGGCATTCGTATTACGGTGCGTCCGACGTACCTGCGCGAACGCTCCAATCCGATGCTCGGCCAGTTTGTGTTCGCCTATCACATTCGCATTGAGAACGTCGGCGAACAGGCCGCGCAACTGCGCACGCGTCGGTGGCTTATTCATGACGACGCTGTTGGCGACACGGTCGTCGAGGGTGAAGGCGTCGTCGGCGAACAACCGCACTTGCTCCCAGGTCATGTTCACGAGTATCGCTCGTTCTGCGTGCTCAAATCCGCGAACGGATGGATGGAAGGCACGTATCGGTTCGTTCGGGACGACGGCGAGACGTTTCAGGCCATCATTCCGCGGTTTACGCTGGTCGCTGAACCCCGCGCTGATACGCTGTCGTAGCGATCGTTGTCGTCAACGCGACAACGGCCACGCAATTTCGTCGCACACCGGCGCATAGAGGGTTGTCGCAACCGACGGCAGCAACACATCGGCGACGAGCAACGCGAGTACCGCTGCCAGTGCAGGCTCTGCGACCTTGTCAAGGTGCGCAACGTCATCGTCGCTCGTGCTGCCGACATCCGTCGCGTCTCCGGTCTGATCGTGAGAGGCGTGCCGCTCGCGACCTACCAGCTGGAGTAATGGCCCGGCAAGTGCGTCCTGTTCAGCGATGCGCCCCGCTTGCACAATGGTTTCCGCAAGCGCCTGCTCGGCCAGTGCGAACGCGCGTTGCGAGGAAAGGTCTAAATAGCGTTCGACAATGCGCGCCCGAGCCGACGCGCCGAGACCCGCAAACTGCACGAGGAACCGACGCACCTGCGTTGTCATCGGTCCGTAGGGCTGTGAACCTGCGTGTCGATCGTTCACGAACCGGAAATATGCGTCGCAATCACATTCGAATGTTAGTCAGCTAAAGCGCAGTCGCGGCCGTCGTATCACACGACGCTCGCGCAGGGCGTCATCTGGTGTAATGTTCAGCGTCGGCATCGGGGCGCTTTGCACCGGCGTGCCAGCAACGGGCGTCGCGATATGTGTGATCGCCGGTGGCTTCTCGCGCGCATAGTCGGGAGACCCCGATTCCTGCTCAATCGGCGTACCATATTCCACCCGAAAGCCCAGCACGTCGTGTGCAGGCAATGCGTTCGAGGACTCGTCAATCGGCGCGTCGACTACGCAGTCTACGTCATGAAAGCTGTTCGTGGCGCGTCGATACGCTGCGAGGCGAACAAGCAGAATGTCGGCGGCGTCGGTAGGCGCTTCGTACGCAGCGAGCAACGCGTGCAATCGAATCAGATACGGCTCCGCGGTCGACGGCTGACCCGCCGCGATGGCGATTCGCGCGGCATTCTCCAGTACCGACGCAAGCCGAAGATCTTCATCGCCGGCACTGAGCTCGATCCCAGCGAGCGCGCGCGCAATGACATTCAGCCCTTCGTCCGCGCGATCTGCCGCCGCGAGCAGCACGGCGAGATCGGCGCGGGCGCGTGACACCGCGACAGCGTCATCTCCGACAAGCGCGGCGCGCAGCGCACACGCACGCTGGGCATGTCGGATGCTGTCGTCGATGCATCCGGTGCGAAAACAGGCCTGCGCGAGATTGCTCAGCAACAGCGCGAGCGCGTCGGCCGACTCCGCGTCGTTGTCAGCGGCAACCGCCTCAACCGCGTCGCGCCACACTTCGGCCGCCGACGTCCACTCACCGTCGTTAGCGAGGGCAAGTCCGCGGGCATTCGCGTCGTGCCATGGTTCGCGCGTGCGGTGCGCGTGGGGCTCGCTGGTCGTGGGGGCGTGCATTGCGTTCGTTTGACGCACTGTCGACCTGATCGTCACCCTATTGTGCCCATGGAGTGATAGTTGTGCTCTCGGCGACTTATCGTGTTGTGCCAGCCAGGTTTGATGGCCTCTTTCGGGGACAGACGGGATCAGTTCAGTGCACACTCAGCAGGCCCAACACCTTTCCACTTGAGACTGTGGATATTGTCGGTCGTCAGTAACGTCCAGTCTGACTGCGAATTGACGAGGTGTCGCCGTTTTGCAACATTGCAGCAACGCCACTCCGCCGATGATCACACCTGTCGAAAACAATCATATCTTCACGCGCACCGCCGCTCGCGCCGTGGCTTACACGGTTTTGCTGAGCGCCACACTCGCTGCGTGCGACAAGTCTGATGCGGGTACGGTGACTATTCGTGGAGATAGTCCCGGATTCGATTCACTGTCATCGCGAGGAGATTCACTGGTTGCCCAAGCGGGACGCGTGCCGTCGCGCGTGGACACGATTGCTGCCAAACTACAGGCCAACAGCGCGCGCGCATCCGCACCAGCGGGAGCGCGGGTTGTATTTGCACCGCAGTTGCCGCTGGGTCCAGGTGACAATCCTATGACCCGGCGCGCGCAGGCCCGAGGCGACTCCATGGCACGAGCGGCTGGACTGAGAATAGCTGCGGCAAATGATCCGAACAGTCGGGTCGTAGGCGACACTGCGCGCGGTGTCGTGACACAAATCGGATCCAACGCCGCACGACAGTTTGTGTTGCGGACGAGCTCCGGTACATCGATTGCGATGAGTGGCATGATCACTGCGAGTTTGTCATCTTTGCTTGGCGCAGAAATCGTGATCCACGGAATGAAAGTCGCGCCCCGCGATATCGTCGTGCGCGACTACGTCGTTCGCGCGTACAGCGGCATTCCAGTGGTCGATGGTCGCGTCGAAAATGTGAAGGGCACTTGGTCGCTCAGGCTCACCGAAGGAACTGGACGAAAAGCTCTCGGTACTCCATCGCCCGCGCTGCAGTCACTGGTGGGCGCCCGCGTCTGGTATTTGACGCCGACTGCTCCAGTGCCCGCAGGAATCGCGCGCTTTGGTCTGATCGGTCGACGCTAACAACTGTGCGGTTCGCACTGCACACTGCACGGTCAACACCGCTTAACTCTCGCGAATAGCCGCCATCGGCGTCGCGCGATATACATCACGACTCGTGAGCCAACCGATCGCCATCGTGAGTGTGAGCATACCAACGCTGATGCCCATCGTCGCGAGAATGGCTGGGTGAAATTCGTCGTGAAAGACGAACCGCGACAACCCCCACGCGCCACCAAACGCGAGCAACATTCCTGTCAGCGCGCCGAGCGCGCCCAGTGCGCCATACTCGGCGAGCAACACTTTCGCAACTTGCAATCGCGTCGCACCAAGCGTCCGCAACAGCACGCCCTCGCGCAAACGGGCACGGCGCGTCGCGGCGACGGCACTAAAGAGCACGGGGATGCCCATCGCCAGCGAGAAAAGCCCCAAGAAACGCACTGCCAAGATCACGCGATTCACGATCGACCCGATCGTTTCGCGAACCAGCGTGAGGTCGAGCGAGGAGATGTTGGGAAATCGCTTCACCACGTCGCGCTGAATCGTCGCCAGCGGATCACCGACCGGCACGTTCGCGACAAATACGTACTGTTGCGGCGCCTTCCGAATCGCTTCGGGAGCAAAGACCACAAAAAAGTTCGCTTCAAATCGCGCAAAGTTTACGGTGCGCAAGCTGCTCACGACCGTACGCACGGGCACACCCTGCACATTCCACGTGACGGTGTCTCCGATGCCGACTTTAAGGCTCGTCGCTAGGTCGCGCTCAAACGAGACATCAAATGGCGCGTCGGGATTTTTCGCGCGATTGGTGGCGCGCGTCGCACTGTCAGGCATCCATGCACCTGCAACCACTTTTTCCGAGCCCACGATGTTGTCGCGATACGTCGAGCGATACTCGCGACGCAATCCCCACCCAGCGCGACGCACGCTCGTGTCGGCGATCAACGCCGAAACGCTCTTTCCGTTAATTGCATCGATGCGCATCGTGATGATCGCCGTTTTCTGCACAATCGCGAACTGCCGCGAGCGCAACATCGAATCGAGCGGAGCGGCTTGATTGTCCTGCACGTCAAACAGGAGCAAGTTGCCCGCGCTCGAATCCGCAGTGGCTTGCACTTGTCCGAGAATGTTTGCCTGCACGAGATACACGGTGCTCAGCAGGAACGCGCCAAAGCCCAGTGCGAGCGTCACCGCGCGCGTTTGATTGGAAGGTCGATGCAAGTTCGCAATGCCTTGGCGCAGCGTAAACGGCCACCACGGTCGAGTAGCACGACGGGCCGCAGCAATCAACAAAATCGCGGCCAGCCACAGCAATCCAATGGCCACGGCGATTGCGCCACTGATTTTCATCGCGTCA
>JANXUN010000658.1 GCA_025356185.1 Gemmatimonadaceae bacterium | reverse complement strand
CATCGCGCGGCATGGTGCGCAGCACAAAGTCTGCGAGGTCGCCAACTTCGCGCCGTTCGTCGACGGGTTTAATACCAATGCGCAGTCGCGGATACGTCGGCGACTTGAGATGTGCTTCGACGCTTTTAAGGCCGTTGTGTCCGCCCGCGCTGCCGAACGCGCGGAGCCGATATTCGCCAGCGGGAATAGCCACTTCGTCGACGACGATCATGAGATCGTCTGCGGCAGCCCAACCCTCGCGACGCAAATACGGACGCAAGACGCTACCGCTCAGATTCATGTACGTCTGCGGCTTTTGCAATTTCACTTGCTTAAGTCCGACGCGCCCAGTGATCGACATACTCTCACCGTCTTTTTTCCACGCGCCTAAATCCCAACGACGCGCGAGTTCGTCAACAAACCACCACCCCACATTGTGGCGGGTGGCTTCGTATTCGCGTCCGGGATTGCCGAGTCCAACGATGACTTTCATACGGAGAGGGACGCGAGCGGGGCGCGGAATGCGCCAACGTGGAGTGACCACGATGAACGAACTCCGCGCCCCGTTGCGCTGTGAACCAGCGGATACGACGACAGTGCGAGCTTACTTCTCGTCGTCGGCTTTGACCTTGCGAATGACTTCGGGTTCGGCTGCGCCATCGGCAGGCACCGGTTCGACTGCGGCCTTGGGCGCTTGCACCAAGCACACCGTGGTTTCGGCATCGTCGAGCACTTTAATACCAGCGGGCAGCGTGAGTTCGCCAACGTGAATCGACTTGCCGACTTTGAGCGACGTGACGTCGATGTCGATGTGATTCGGAATGTTGGATGGATCGACTTCGATGTGCAGCTGATGCAGAATCTGGTCGAGCATGCCGCCTTCATGACGCACGCCATCGGGAATGCCGATGTACGAGATGGGGCAGTACACCGAAATGGTTTCGCCGGCCACCAACTCCTGGAAGTCGATGTGCATGATGTGACGCTTGAACGGATGCCGCTGAATTTCGCGGATCAGTGTGCGTACAACTTTGCCATCGATGTTGAGTTCGATGACGGTGGCGCTGGTCGCGATGCTCTTGAGCAATCTTTCGGTTTCGCGCGAGATCGTGCTGAGCGACTGCGGCTCGCGGCCGTGGCCGTAAATCACGGCGGGGATACCGCCGCCCTGACGAATTTTGCGTGCGGCGCCTTTGCCGGTTTCGGCGCGGCTGGAGGCGTTGAGAGACACGGTGGACATGGTGAGATCCTTGAGAAGAGTGGTTCGGGAGTAGCGGGAGGTCCGCCGGCCCGGCCGGGAGGTGCAACTGCGGGTACTGCAGGTCCTGCAAAAATTTAGGTTCTGGGTTTTGGGTTCGGGTTTTGGGTTGTCAACTGGTTCAGCGGCGGCATCGTTGATGACACAGAACTCAAACCCACAACTCAAAACCTAAATTCGGTTGTTATTCGAAGAGCACACTCACCGACTGATCCGCGTGCGTGAACCGTATCGCCTTCGCCAGCAACTCTCCCACCGACAACACGCGGAGCGTCCCAAAGTGCCGATCGGGCGGCAGGCTGACCGTGTCGGTCACAACAACTTCAGTAATCGGTGCCGACGTGAGCCGTTCTACCGCCGGTCCACTAAACAGCGCATGCGTCGCGCACACATAGATGTCGTTCGCGCCCAAGTTCTTGAGCGCGCGCGCTGCTTCGGAAACCGTTCCTGCGGTGTCGATCATGTCATCGGGGATCAAGCAGTCGCGTCCTTCGACTTCACCGACGACGTTCATCACTTCGGCCACGTTTGCTTTCGGTCGACGTTTGTCGATGATCGCAAACGTCGCGTCTAATCGCTTTGCAAACCCGCGCGCCATCTTCGCCGAACCGACATCAGGCGCGACGACGCACAAGTCTTTAAGCTCTTTTTTGCGGAAGTAATTCGTAAACACTGGTGCCGCGTACAAGTGATCGACCGGCACATCAAAAAACCCCTGCAACTGATGCGCGTGCAAATCGAGTCCGAGTACGCGGTCAGCGCCGGCGGTTTCGATGATATTGGCCACCAGCTTTGCACCGATCGCTACGCGTGGCTGATCTTTCCGATCCTGTCTCGCGTAACCGAAGTACGGCAACACGGCGGTCACACGTGCCGCCGATGCGCGTCGCGCCGCATCGATCAGCAACAACAGCTCCAGCATGTTTTCGGCCGGCGGATTCGTGGACTGGATCACAAACACGTCAGCGCCGCGAATGTTTTCGTCGATGCGCACAAACACTTCGCCGTCTGCAAAGCGAGAACAGTTCACTTTGCACAGTTCCGCACCCAGTGACTTAGCCACCTCTTCGGCCAAGGGCCGATTGGAGGTGCCAGCGAGGATTTTGAACCCGCGCGTGTTGGTGGCCGGAACGTCCATGCAATAGCGCTCGACAGAACGAAGTGAGACCAAGACTGGGGCGGGGTGTCGCCGGTACCTCTTCAGGCGCGGCGGCCCCGTCCCATACAGCCTTTTAAAATAGCCGAGAGATGGGGGCGTGGGCAGGGTGCCCGATGACCCCAACGGGGTGCAAAGTGCCTGTTGTTGCATCATCTTAGAGGCGATTCGCCAAAAATCCCTTCCGCCCGCACCTCACGCCTCATGAAAGCTGCTTCGCGCGTCGCTGTCGCCCTCGGCGTCCTTTTGTCAGCATCGGCCGCTCGAGCCCAAGCCAATTTCGAGATCCAGGTCTACGGCGCTGATCTCGTGCGCCCAGGTGCGACCATGTACGAGTTGCACCTGAACTACACGGCGCAGGGGTCTAAAATCGGTTCCGGCGGTGTGCTGCCGACCAACCACGCGATGCATCAGACCATCGAAATCACGCACGGGTTCAACGAGTGGTTTGAGTTGGGCAGCTATCTGTTCATGAGCGAGCGTAGCCCTGAAGGCTTCAAGTACGTTGGCAACCATTTGCGGCCGCGCTTTTCCATTCCCGAGCGGTTCAAGTTGCCCGTCGGTCTGAGCCTGTCGCAGGAGATCGGCTATAACACGGTCGAGTTTGGCCCCGACACATGGAGCTGGGAGATTCGGCCGATCATCGATCAGAAAGTCGGACGATTTTATTGGTCGCTCAATCCAGTTATCGGCAAATCACTTCGCGGTCCCAGCGCCGCCGAAGGCTTTGAGTTTGCCCCGAACGTGCAAGTCAATGTTGACGTCACCAAGCGCGTGAACTTCGCGCTCGAGTACTACGGCGCGTTTGGACAGTTGGGAAAATTTGCGCCGCTGAAAGAGACCGAGCAGCAAATCTTTCCCGCCATCAATCTCGATTTCGGCGACGACTGGGAGTTCAACGCGGCCGTGGGGTTTGGTCTCACCAAGCCAACCGACCACCTGATTGGAAAATTGATTATGGGGCGCCGCATTGGGGGCGCGCGCAAGTAACAACCGATTTCGCAGGGCACAAAAAAAGACGCCGTGCGACGGAATGGTCGCACGGCGTCTTGGCGTTTGGTGATCAGCTGCCAGAGCCCGCATCGATGTCGTTGTCGCCTTCCCAATAGCTGCCGCCGCCGGCGGCATCATTTAGCGCTTCGTCAGTAAGCGGGGCGCTAGCGCGATCGGTCTTTTCCTGGGAGCTGTCGGCCGACTGATCCTGCATTTTTTCCTCTTCACGTGCATGCTTTGGCTCGTGGCTCATTCTACACCTCATACGCAAATGTGATGGACGGCGGTCTCGCGTTGAGAAGGCACGTGCATCCCCGTGTAACACTGATAATGCACGGCGCTGTCTGCACTGCAAGGGTCGCCAAACTCCGGCACATGCGCTGCGACCCCTGCGATAGGCCCACTTGGAATCGAACCAAGATCTCCGGCTTCAAAGGCCGGGGTAATAACCGTTATACGATAGGCCAACTGTTTCCTGCAACTGCGTTCGAAACACCCGGCGTTGCGATCGCTGCCTTCGAGACGACCGACAACCCAAAACCCAGACTCACGACCTAAAACCTAAAGCCGCTGCGCGCAGCGTCACAACACAGGGGAGACTACTAATACGCGGCCGAATTCGGTAGTCGCCGCCTCGTCCCGCTCACCCCGGCAAGTGCGCCGAAATAGGCAGCCGATCGCGTTCCCGCACGGCCTCCGCGAACGGCCCCAGCAGATGCACGATCGAATTCGCGTAGTAATTGATGAGCGCGCGCCCTTTGGGCAAAACCACGTAACTCTCGCCCGACCGCGCGATCATGCGGCGCATGCGCAGCATCCGGTACGCGCGATCGAAGGTGTCCGCGATGTCGCGATCGGCACGCACCACTCGGCCGTTGAACTCTTGCAGCACGTCGCGCATCGCTTCCATGCGCTCGAGCAATGCGTGATGCGATACAAAGTCGGCGTCGAAACTTTGCAGCGCGGCACACGCGAGCGGCACCGGCGTGACGGGAATAATCGCGCCGATTCGTGTGAGCACCGAATCGCAAAACTGTTGCACATGCGGCAAGCGCTGTTCGCGAGACAACGCGAACACGTCCACGCCCTCAGACTCTCGTTGCGTGAGCCATGTGTCGATCGCAATTGGCGCGCCGATCGTGACTGCGGCGCGACCGTATCGACGCCACTGCCCGGTCAGCATGCGTGTCGCATTCCAGAACAGATAGTGCATCACGTCGCCAACCTGCGACCACTTTCCCGAGACGGGCCGCTGCGCCTGCACCTCGAGCTCGCGCAGTAGCGACCGATCTTCAAGCACGCGATCGTAGTTAATCCCCACGGGTACGATGTACATCTTTGCGCGCGACTCGGCGTCGCGCGCAACACCTAAGGCGTAGTCGAGCAACCCAATCTTCGCCGGCCGCAGCGCACCGTCGCGCGACAGTCCACCTTCAGGGAAAATGCCCTGTGTCACCGCGTTGCGCGTGATGAGTTGCACGTACGCCTGCAACACGGCGTGATACAAAGGCTCGCGATATCGTCGGCGGATAAAGTACGAACCAAAGCTTTTGAAAATGTGTTCGAGCGGAAACGCACGCGCCCATTCGCCAACGGCGTACGAGATCGACACCTGTCCCATCATCACGTACGCGACCAACACGTAGTCCGCATTGGATCGATGGTTCATGAGATAGATCACCATCGAATTCCGCGGCACGCCACGAAATGGATCGGGGCGTTCATACTCGACGGTGACCTTGTAAAACAGACCCAGTACGAATCGACTGATATTGTATCCCAGCCGGTAATACGCCAGCACGTTGAAAAACGGCACGATCTCGTCGAGATACTTGTGGACCTGTTGCCACGTTGCCCGTTCCTCGACGTTGTGTTCGGCGACGTGCGCGTGCACCGCGTCCGCGACCGCGGGGTCAGCAAGTACCTGCGCAATCACAAACGACTTGCGCGTCATTGTGTAGCGATTGACGCGCGCGCGATGACGAAAGAGCGTGCGACGCCCGGCGCGTTTCAGTACGTCGCTCCCCACGCGGCGAATAAAGAAGAGAACCGCCACGGAACCACCGATCACCAACGCAACTGTTCCTGCGAGGGCGATCCACAATGAGGGCGTTAAATGCGGCACGTGCTAACTCATCCAACAGGCCACAGCCATGCTGCACCGCGCACACCACTCGAATCGCCATGCACGTTGCGCACCACTTTGGTGAGTACGGTGTCGGAAAACACCCATTGCGAGAGTTGCGCTTGAACGGTGTCAGCGAGTCCGGCAACATTTGACATACCGCCGCCCAGCACG
>JANXUN010000462.1 GCA_025356185.1 Gemmatimonadaceae bacterium | reverse complement strand
CCGGCTCGCGCTGATGAGATGACCTTGCTCGCCAAGCGAATCTTGATTGACCGCGATGACGTCGCGATTGAGCAACACTTCGCGTGCGATGCGTGCTTCACGCGATGAGTCCGTCATCGTGCGCACGTCGTTGCCGGCAATAAGCGGCGCGGCTGCGATCGCCCACAAACTCATGTGCGCTTTTGACTCGTCGCGCGACAAACCACCGTTGCCGACTTCAAGCATATCGGGATCATTCCATGAACCGGGTTTGGCGATTGTCCAATGCTGCGCCGACACATCATAGTTGGCGATCATGCTATCCCAACTGTCGTTGATGTCGCCGGTGGTGCGCCACAGATTGCCCGCGTTGGCCGCCCACTTCCACGGTTGATTGAGTCCCCATTCACAAATACTGAAGACGATCGCGCGACCGCTTTTTGCGAGCGCATCGCGCAGTTTCGTGTATTGCGTTGGTGCATCGAGTCCTTCAGCGTTGCACCAATCAATCTTCACGTAATCAACGCCCCATTGGGCGTAACTCTTCATGTCTTGCGCTTCGTGCTCGTACGAACCAGGTCGCCCCTCGCATGTTTTGCGTCCTGCGTCGGTGTAAATGCCGAACTTGAGTCCCTTGCTGTGCACGTAGTCGGCGAGTGGTTTGATGCCGCCGGGAAATCGCGTGGAGTCGGCGACAATGGTGCCATCGGCCGTGCGCGCGACTTGCCAGCAATCGTCGATCACGACGTACTGATAGCCGGCGTCGCGCATGCCGTTGGTCGCCATTGCATCGGCGACACCGCGAATGAGCACGCTGCTGACATTGCAGCCAAAGTGATTCCAACTGTTCCAGCCCATTGGCGGCGTGAGCGCGAGTCCGTTGCCAACGCGCGTGTGCGGGATTGCAGCGGTGACGGACAAGGCAGCCGCGACGACCGCGAAAACCGCAAACCTGCGTTTCGTTATGCGAGAGAATGGACGCATGAGTACGCCGGAGAAAGTGGACGAGGAAATCACTGGGACAAACGTACCGGCGAGCGTACGTGCCGGAAGAGTTGACGAGAGGGTATGCGAAACGGGACGTTCTGACCGAATAGTGTGCAGTGTGTGGGCATCGCTCTGGCGTCTAGCTCTCCAGCGGGCAAAATTTCATGCGTTGCACGCATTTCACCTTTGCCCGGACCCCCACGATGTCTCGCCGCGTTCTCACGCTCTCCGCTGTGGTACTTGCCGCTTGTGCTGTTCAGCGCACGCAGCCAAATAGTCCTACCAAATCGCTCGCACTCAAGTCCACGTCCCCGTCAACATCGATGCCATCGATGAAGATGGACGACCACATGGCGCACATGAGCGCGGCTGATATGGCGATTCCGACTGCGCGCGCCGAAAGCAATGCGCAACAAGGAATCGCGGGGCTGCCCGCCAGTAACAACACGTCTGTCGCGCGGCTTGCCGCCAGTCCACGTCATGGCGAGTGGGTCAAGTTTCCATGGGAGCCGGGTTCGAAAGATTCGATCATGGCGTGGATCGTGTATCCGGCAAGCGCGAATGCGCGCGCAAAAGCGCCCGTCGTCGTCGTCGTGCACGAAATCTTCGGTATGTCGCCGTGGGTGCGCAGCGTTGCCGATCAGGTCGCTGCCGACGGATTTATTGCCATCGCACCCGACATGCTGTCCAAGGTGCGCGGAGGTCCGTCTACCGAAGACATCTCCACGACGACCGGTCGCAATCTCATTGCGGGCGTGATGCCAGCCGATCGCAACATGGCGATTATCGCCAGTGCGAATTACGCGATGATGCAGCCGTCTGCGCAGCAGAAGTATGCCGTGATCGGTTATTGCTGGGGCGGTCAGACCGTGTTCTATCACGCGATCAATGGCGGCGTGAAAGGCTACGCCGGCGGTGTGGCGTACTACGGACTGCCGTACATGGGTGGCGGTTCTCCCGCGACCGCGACGACCGCTGCAGTGCCGAACACATTCATCGTTGACTCGCTCAAGAAAATCAGCAAGCCCGTGATGTTGTTAAACGGCTCCACGGACGCCCGCATCACTCCAGCGATGCCAGCGCTTGATTCACTTATGAAGGCACTCGGCAAAACGTACTCGGCGACGAACTATGAGGGCGCCGCGCATGGTTTCTTGCGTGCGCAAGACGATCAAGGGGCGACGCGCAACGAGGCCGTTGAAAAGGCCAACCTCGCCGCAACCAAAGATGCGTGGCCAAAGACGCTTGCCTTTCTTCGCAAAAACTTGGGTGTGAAGTAGCACTGCGCGCACTTCAGTTTGACAATCGTTTTGTTCGAGAGCTGCCCGGCGACCCAGACGTCACGCTGCGTCGTCGGCAGGTATTGCACGCCTGTTGGAGTGCGGTAACACCGACGCCCGTTCGCGCGCCACGTGTCGTGGCGGTGTCGCGTGACGTCGCGGACATGGTGGGATTCACACCGTCGGATACCGATGCCGCGTGGTTTGCAGACGTCTTTGGTGGCAACGCATTACTCGACGGCATGTCGCCTTACGCCGCCTGTTACGGCGGACATCAATTCGGACACTGGGCCGGACAGTTAGGCGACGGTCGTGCCATCACATTGGGTGAAGTTGTGAATGCGCGTGGCGCGCGACTCGAGTTGCAGCTGAAAGGTGCGGGGCCAACGCCGTACTCACGCACCGCCGATGGTCGCGCGGTGCTCCGGTCATCGATTCGCGAGTTTCTCTGCAGCGAAGCGATGCATCATCTTGGTGTGCCGACGACGCGCGCGCTGTCGCTTGTGGCAACCGGCGACGATGTGGTGCGCGACATGCTGTACAACGGCAACCCACGTGCAGAGCCCGGAGCGATCGTGTGTCGCGTGGCACCATCGTTCATTCGATTTGGCAATTTTGAAATTCTTGCTGCGCGCGGCGATGTCGCTCTGCTTGAGCAGCTGATCGACTTTACCATCGCCCGCGACTTTCCCCAGATCATGGGCGACGCGCAGACGCGACGTGCGCAGTGGTTTGCGGACGTGTGTACGCGTACGGCGCACATGGTGGTGCAGTGGATGCGCGTCGGATTCGTGCATGGCGTCATGAACACCGACAACATGTCGATACTCGGCCTTACGATCGACTTCGGGCCCTACGGATGGCTTGATGATTTCGACCCGACGTGGACGCCGAACACCACCGACGCGAGCCATCGTCGCTATCGATTCGGACAGCAACCTGCGGTGGCATACTGGAATCTTGGGCGACTGGCGGACGCGGTTCTTCCCGCGTTTTCCGACGAGTCGGCGATCGAGGCGGGGCTCGCGCTGTTTCGATCGGTGTACGCGGCCGAGTACGATTCGATGAACCGCGCGAAGTTTGGATTGGTTGGTCGTCACGACGATGACGACGCGCTCCTGCGCGATGGGTTTGCGTTGCTGTACGACGCGTCGTTGGATTACACGCGATTTTTTCGCGCGCTTGGTGATCTGCCGGACGCCTTGCCGGACGACGCAACGGCGACGTCGCTCGTGGGCGATATCTTTTACGACGACGCGAAGCGGGAGCAGCAGGATACCGCGCTGCGGTCGTGGCTCACGCGGTGGCACGCGCGCGTGAGTGTCCATCAACACGACGATGTGCACGCACGTCGCGCGCGCATGCATGCCGTCAATCCACGCGATGTGTTACGCAACTACCTCGCGCAGCTGGCGATCGATGCGGCTGAAGTGGGCGATCCATCGCTTGTACACACGCTGCTCGAGGTCATGCGGAGACCGTATGATGAGCAACCGGAGCACGTACAGTTCGCCGCGCGACGGCCCGAGTGGGCGCGAAGCAAAGTGGGATGTTCGATGTTGTCGTGCAGCTCGTAGACGTCTTTATTTCAGCGCAGCGACAACGCCTGCAAAGAAATCCAACTGCGGCACCGCGGCGCCGCCGGACGGTTTGGTCTGGGCGCACCATTGCACGATGATCACGTGCTCGCGCGGATTGATGTAAATCGCCTGGCCAAAAATTCCAATCGCCTGAAACGCACCAGCGTGCACGCTGCTCGCAGCAGCGTTCACGGGCCACCACATGTAGCCGTAGTTGAGGGGCCGACCACCGCTCAGGGTTTTTGGCGTTGACGCGTCGGCAATCCACCCTTCGGGAAGCACGCGGGTGCCGCCGATCACGCCGTCATTCGCGACGAACAGCGCGAATCGTCCGTAGTCGCGAAGCGTTGCGCTCAAGCCGCTTCCGCCAATCTCGTGACCGTTCGGTGCATCGAGCCACCAACTTGCGTCTGCGTCCATGCCAACGCGCTGCCAGATTTTTTCGCTCAAGTAGTCAGCGAGCGACGTGCCGATTGCGCCACGAAGTACTTCGCCCGCGACCTGCGTTTCACCTGTGCTGTACGTGTTGACCGATCCCGGCGCCGCGGCGCGCGGCAGTGATTTCATGAGCTGCACGGCGCCGCCGCTCTGCTGCGCGATTTGCACGTTGAGCAGGTGACGACGATCGGATGACGAATCGGTGTAGGTCTCATTCCAGCGCACACCAGAGGTCATGGTGAGCAGTTGCCGAATAGTGACGCCGTCGTACGCACTACCGACAAGCGCTGGCACATAGCGTGTGACGGAATCGTCGAGGCTGCGAATTTTTCCGTCGCGCAGCGCTGCGCCGATGAGCGTTGATGTGATCGATTTCGCGATCGACATCGACATCCAACGCGTGGTCGGTCCGTTGCCAAACTCGTAATGCTCAAGCGCCACAGCACCGTCTTTCAGCACCAGCAGCCCTGCAACACGATTGAAGCGAATGTAGTCGTCGGCGGTGAAGGACTTTGCGCCTGACTGGAAGGTAAAGTCTCCCATCGGCTTCGGCGCGACGGGTAACGGCACAACCGTGGCGCCGCGTCGTACGGTGCGCGTCGGAAACAGACGGTCGATATTGCGAAATGTTTTGACCGCGGACGTCAGCGTCAGCGCACCGTCGTACATATCGCGCACCGAGCCGACTTCGTCAGGGGCGTGCGGATTGACATAGGTCGACTCGCTTGCTTGGCTGGGCGTGCGACAGCCAAGTGCGAGCGCAGAGACGAGCGCGGTGCACGCAAAGTACGAAACACGCAGCGGGATTGTACGCGGGAAGCGGGAAGTCATCGACATGCCCGAACTATCGCGTTCAGCTGAGTGCGTGTCCAGCGACAGCGCTATCAACAGACCGTCGTCCAGCCCCTATGAGTTCACCGCTACCGTGCGCGACGCCGTCAGCCCCGCGTCGACGGTGCCGGTCATGTTCGCAATCTCGAGCGAAGCGCCGTCGCTAAACACGTTGTCGGCCGCCAAGGAAATCTGCGACAGATTCGTGATGCTCCAGCCGCGCTCCCACTTAAACCCGCAAAACTTGACCGAATGTCGCTGCGAACCACGCCGGTTTGATTGAGCAAGTTCGCACCATTGCTTCCGTCACCCGGGTACGGTCCTTGGGTTTCTTCCGGCGCCTTGAGGTATGTGGGATTGGTCGAGCCCGAGTCGGGCGTCGATGGAGTCGTGGACGTGGTGTCGGCGCCCCTGCAGCCGAGCAGCTGCAGCGCACCAAAGCCCGCGCTCAACGCGGCAAGACGCAAGACGTGACGACGGTCCATTGCACCGCCCGTACTCAATAAGTCGCGACGCAGTCCGCCAAAATCATCGTGGTCATGGTGATGTGACATCGGTGGGCGCGGTTCCGTTCAGAGAGATGAAAATGGCTCAGTGCATAGACAACGCCGACGGGGCGCGTTACCCTACGCCGGTCCCACCGAGACTCCTTTTTTGACACTTTTTTGGTGTACCACATGCATAGTTACGGCGCAAAAAATCTCGCAGACAGCTGGCGCACCGTGCGCAAGAACACCGTGCAAATCGCCGAAGAAATTCCGGCTGAGCAGTACGGCATGCAGGTCGCGAGTGAAACGATGACGGTCGGTCAGATGTTGGCGCATATGGCCTGCGCAACGTACTGGGTCGAGCAAGCGCATTTTGTCGAGCAGCTCACGGCGATCGACGGCGCGAAGTTTGGCGCATGGTTCGGCGCGATCGGCGCACAAGCAGCGAAGCTGACCACAAAGGATGCGATCATTGACGCACTCAAAACACACGGCGAGTCGTACGCGACCCAGCTTGAAGCGATGACGGCAGCGCAACTCGGTGAAGAGGTCGCGCTGCCGGGTGCGTCGAAGTCACGCTTTGAAATGCTCCTCGGCGTCAAGGAGCATGAGATGCATCATCGCGCGCAGCTGATGCAATTGCAGCGCATGATCGGCATCGTGCCACATCTCACGCGGGCACGACAGGCGCGATAACTGCAGACCGGAACCCACGAGTGACAACGAAATGTTGTCAACGTGGGTGATCGGGGTGATCGGGGTGATCGGGGCGCTCGGGGATCTTCGCGTCGTGGACTTCCGGCGCTTTCCCGCGGCGGCGCGCAGCGTAGCGACCTTCGCGACGAGCGCCTCGCCATCGGGTGCGCGCGACTGCGCTTCGAGGAC
>JANXUN010000446.1 GCA_025356185.1 Gemmatimonadaceae bacterium | reverse complement strand
TACAGCATGCTCGGCGCGATCGAATCGTCGTTGGCTTCCATCGCTGCTTCGAACGCTTCAATCGTCTGATGCGGCGCGCTGGCCTTGATGTACGTCTCGGTGGAGCCGGTCCATACCATCACGCCGCGCGACGCACCCTTTTCTTTCATCGTGTTGCGAATGTCCGCGCGAATCTGTTCGGCGAGATCGCGCTTGTTCTTGCCGGTCTTCACATTTGTCGCGCCGGTAATGCGCGTGACGTAGCGACTTTCAAACGCCGCCGGCATCGGCTTGATGCTTTTTAGGAAGTCGGCGATTGGATCGATGTCCGACTTCTCCAATACGCCGGCTCTCGTCGCGGCGGTGAACGCGTCATCCGGAATCGGATCCCACGCGCCGAACACAATGTCATCGAGTGCTGCGAGCGACACGAAATCGCGAATGAGTGGGCTGCGCGATTCCGTACGCTTTCCCAGTCGGATGGTCGCCATCTGCGTCAGTGAGCCAATGGGTGTCGACAGGCCGCGACGTACGCGCTCGACACCCGCAATAAACGTTGTTGCTACGGCGCCGAGTCCCGGCGTGAAAATGGCGAGCTTCCCCGAGGCGGGGGGGACGGGCGTGCCGCGATTTGATTCGGTCACTTCGCTTGTTCTCCCTGGGCGGTCGTACGGTAGACGTAAAGCATTCGCTGCACTGCGGTGATCCATGCGGTCACCGAGAGCAACGACACGATGAAGGCTAATACCCATCCGTTTAATGCAAGGCCAAAAAACGCCTGCGGCGCCGAGAGGAGCGTAATTCGCTCTGGACGCTGCAGCAGGCCGACGTGCGCATCGAGACCCAGACCTTCAGCTCGAGCGCGGGTGTACGATGTCAAAAATGTGCCCACAAGACCGAGCAACGTGATGATGAGCATCGGGAGGCTATGATGCAGTTCACTGGTGGCGTAAAACACCATCAGTCCTCCCAACAGCGCGCCATCCGATACGCGATCAAGAGTCGAGTCAAAAAAGGCGCCAAACTTTGAGGTGCGCCCCGTTCTACGAGCCACCGTGCCGTCCAGCACATCGAACAGCGCGGTTAACCCCAGGAACCACCCCGCCGTGCGAATATGCCCCATGGCGAAGATCACACCCGACCCGACCATGCAAAGGGTTCCGAACGAAGTGATGATGTTCGGATGCACGTTCCGGCGCACGAACCAGTCGGCCACGGGCTCGATGACCCGCAGATAGCCGCGTTGGATCGCGTTCCAGAGTGATTGCATGTAGGGAGCGGCGGGACGAGGGCTGAAAATGACGCGGGACGAGGAAGTGCCTCGTCCCGCGGCGCAGCTGGTCGAGTCTGGTCCATGTGGGGGCCAGCCCAATAAAACTAGGAGCGCTGCAGCATCAACGGTAGAGATGGATTTTTCGCGCGTCCTTCTCAAAGGCTACTACCGCTGGCAGTTGGCGGTCCATGACGGCGTCTGGATCTGCGCCTGCCCAAATGGCCTCGCGCACCTTTGATGAACCCATGCGTTCATCAAATCCTTTGTCGTTGATTCGCAGGCTATCGCGATTAATGCGCGAGAGCGCCCACAGAATCGACGCGCCGATGCGCGCCGGCTGCACCAAATCTCGATCGGTAATTTCGATGCGCACGCCGGGAATGCTCTGCCCTGCAAACTTGCCGTCACCAGGTTGCACTGGCGTAAACCGCTCGTTGTGAAATTTCACCCCTGTGAGCGACAGATCTTCGAGCAAACGCACCAACGTGTCCGCGCGCAGCCACGACGCGCCGAAGCGCTGGAATGGCTCAGACGTGCCACGTCCCACAGACACGTTACTCGACTCAAATGGCACGAGCGCCGGATAGAGCAACGCACTCGACAAATTCGGCAGGTTCGGTGACGGTTTGACCCACGGCAACGACGTCTCGTCAAACCACATCTGTCGCCGCCAGTTGCGCATCGGGACAACCGTGAGCCGCGTACTCAGCTTGAGCTGTGCTTGAAACAGTTTTGCAAGCTCCCCCATAGTGAGCCCATGCCGCAGTGGCGTCGGAAACACCGAGAATCCATTGGCTTTCCGCGTCGGCGTCGATTCATTCGGGTTGGCAATCATCGAATCGAGCACAGCCCCCTCGGTGCGAGACCCGGAAATCGGATTCGGGCGATCGAGCACCAACACTGGAATGTTGCGACGTTCTCCCGCCTTGAGCGCGTAGAGCATGACACCCACGTACGTCCACGTGCGCGTTCCGATGTCCTGAAGATCCACGACCAGAACATCGATATCGCTCAGCAGGCTATCGGGCGGTGCGATGCTCGTTTGCTGATATAACGAAAAGACCTTGAGCCCTGTTTTGAGGTCGACGTCGTCCGGCACGTTGGTCTTGTCGGCTGTTCCGCTGATACCGTGTTCGGGTGAAAAGAGCCGCACGAGCTTCACCCCTGCTCGCTCGGCCCGAGGATCTGTCGCCAGCAGGTCAATCGAACGACGACCCCGTTCGTCCACGCCGGTCTGGTTGGTAATCAACGCCACGCGCTTGCCGGCAATCAGCTTGATGCTATCGTCAAGCAGCACGGAGATCCCCGGTCGAACTCTGCGGTTGCCGCGTTGCGGCATGCCATCGGGACCCTCGTCTTGCATACCCTCGCGATTCGGAGGTCCATTTGACGAACACGCCGCGACAAACGCCAATGACATCAGCATGCCCAGCTTGAGCGCAACGCCTTGAACCGCCGATCTGCTTCTTCGTGCTCCGTTGGCTGTCCGCAGGCTGTCCTCTCGTTCTTCGTAACGCGTCACGCACTCCTCCGATTGATGCCAAAGCGCCGACCTGACGCCTCGGTCCCTCCTCTCGCCAACACACTATGAACGGCCGTCCCTACCTTTCGCCGGGCGTGCCGAAATTCCTGCGAACCCTCTTGTACACCGCAGCCTCGTCGTTCGTCGCGGTCTGCGCACCGCCAGTGCGACCAACGGCCACGCCTGCTGTGTCGATCGTTTCTGTTCAGCAAACTCCAACAATTGTTGACTACAGTGTCACGGACGCCCGCACGACTGCGACGCCTTTGCCGACACGTTTGCCGATTCCTGACGCGTTATCGCTGTCTCCAGGCGGCGTGCTGCCGGCGCGTCATGCCGCGTGGATCGACAGTACCATAAAGTCGCTCTCCGTGCGAGATCGCGTCGCACAAATGGTGATGATTTGGGTCTTGGGTGACTACACCAACGCACGCGATCCGGGTTTTCTCAAAGTGCTCGCCGAGATCGAACAGAACCACGTGGGCGGCGTAACGATGTCACTCGGGTCACCGATTGAAGTCGCGGATAAGGTGAACACGATGCAACGACATGCATCAATTCCGCTATTGGTCGCAAGTGATGTCGAACCGGGACTCGGTCGACTTGAAGGTGGTGTGTTTGCCGCGTCGACGATGTCTGCCGGAAACGCGACGGTGCTGCCCAGTAACATGGCGATCGGCGCTACTGGAAGCGATGCGTACGCCGAGTTGGCCGGAGTGATTACCGCCGTCGAGGCGCGCGCAGTGGGGATCCATCTCGCGTTCGCGCCGGTGGTGGATGTCAACAACAATCCATCGAACCCTGTGATCAACACGCGATCGTTCGGTGAAGATCCCCAGCAGGTGGCCGCGTTATCTGCCGCATTCGTGCGCGGCTTGCAGCGCATGGGCGTTGCGGCAACGGCCAAACATTTTCCAGGACATGGCGATACCGACGTCGACTCACATTTGGGGCTTCCAACGATCACGGTCGACCGTGCGCGACTCGATGCCGTCGAGTTGGTGCCATTCGCTGCCGTGGTGTCTGCTGGGGCCGCGGGGATGATGACGGCGCACATCGCGTTACCGAATGCCTACGGTGACAACACTCCAGCCACGCTGTCATCGCGCGTGATGCAGGGACTACTTCGCGACACTCTGCAGTTTCGCGGCGTGACGATTACGGATGCGATGACGATGCAAGGGATCGCGAAAGGATATGGCACCGAGGAGAGCGCGGTTCGTGCGGTCGAGGCCGGCGATGACATCGTGCTCATGCCTGCGGACGTCTCGAAGGCGGTCGACGCGATCGTCGGAGCCGTTTCAAGCGGTCGCCTGAGTGAAGCGCGAATCGATGCGAGCGTGCGACGCATTTTAGAACTCAAATTGCGCACCGGCGCGATCGCGCATCCGCAAGTGGCGCTCACGGCCGCGCGCGACAGCGTGGCGACGCCCGAACATCGCGCGAGCGCGCAACTCATCGCCGATCACGCGGTCACGCTGTTGCGCGACGCACAATCACTTATCCCGCTCGCCAAGTCGCAATCGGTGCGCGTCATCACCATTGCACCCGAAAACGACGTGCAGTCGGGCACCTGGTTTGCAAATGAGCTGCGCGCGCAGTCGTCGCAGGTGTCCGTCACGCGACTCTCGCCGCAATCGACAGCACGCACGCTCGACTCGTTGACAAAATCGCTGCGCAAGATTTCGCGCGTCGTGGTGTACACCTATACGCGCACGCTAGAAGGCGAAGGACGACTCGCGATTCCGGCGCCGATCGCCAAGTTTGTGAACAAACTCGCCAAGCGCGGTTCGCTTGTGGTGGTCGCCGGCGGTAATCCCTACCAGATTCGACAGATGGCACAAATCCCAACCTATCTCGCGACGTTTGGACGCGGCGAAGCACTCGAGCGCGCTGCAGCACGTGCGCTCTTCGGCCGCATCATAATCAGCGGCCGCACGCCGGTCACGCTACCCGGATACTTCGTTCGCGGCGACGGCATTGCGCGCAACGTCGTTTCACCCACGCCCGGTGGTGCAAAGTGAGAACGATTACCACGTGGCGTTCCGGCGCGGCGTTCGGCTCAGCTGTTGCGCTCATAGCGACGACGATATCAGCCTGGCAGGATCGTCCGCATGACGCTCGCGACATGTCGGTGCGTCCTGCAGTGGCGTCGGCGCTGCGCGATTCGATGTCGGCAGTACTCACTCGCGCGGTAGCAGATGGAGCGTTTCCCGGTGCGTATGCCGCCGTCGGCACCGTGCGCGGCGTGATCGCTGATGTTGGGGTGGGTCGACTCGACGCGGACGATGCGAAACAGCCCGACGCTGAAACAGTGTGGGATTTAGCGTCGCTTACGAAAGTGATCGGTACCACCAGCGCGATGATGCAGCTCGTATCGCAGCGAAAAGTGGTTCTCGATTCACCGGTCGTGCGCTACTTGCCCGAGTGGACCGCACCGGGAGCGCAGCGTATCACCGTTCGACATTTGCTTACGCACTCTGGCGGACTGCCGGCGTGGCGGCCGTTGTACAAAGAGGCCGTGTCGCCAGAAGACGCACTGCGCACGCTGTATGCGACGGCGCCGGACACCGCTCCCGGCGTGCGATTCTTGTACAGCGATCTCGGATTTATTCTGCTCGGCAAATTGGTGGAGCATGTGAGCGGCGAACCGCTCGCACAGTATGACACGGCGCATGTGTTTGGACCGCTCGGCATGCGCGACACGCGCTACTTACCGCCGACGCAGTGGCTCAGTCGCATTGCACCGACAGAAATCGATCCATGGCGTCAACGGCATTTGCGCGGCGAAGTGCACGACGAAAACGCCGCCATGTTGGGTGGCGTATCAGGCCATGCCGGATTGTTCTCGACTGGGCGTGATCTTGCGCGATTTGCACGCATGTATCTCGGCTTCGGAACGCTTGACGATCGTCGCATCGTCGACTCAGCAACGATCGCGTTGTTTACGCACGTGCAAGACACCGCGGTCTCGCGTCGCGCGCTTGGATGGGAAACGCCGACGGGGGGCAACTCGTCGGGTCATATGATGACGGCGCGTGCGTTTGGTCACACGGGCTTTACCGGCACCTCTCTGTGGATGGATCCGGGCACAGGAGTCTTTGTCCTCCTGTTGACCAATCGGGTCAATCCGACCAGGGAGAATCGGAAGATCAGTGGGGTACGAGTTGAGCTGGCCGACGTGGTGGCAGGTGTCGTTGCCGCTGAGGGCCTTGCGACTCGGCGTCCCTAGACGGGAGTAATTCTCTCGCTATTTTGCAGGTAGCCTTTGCGACTTGGCGGATGGTGTCCGCGACCGCGGATTCTTAACGGCCAAGCGCATTAACAGAGAGGCGCGCCAGACCGGCGAGCCGATCGTTTCGGAGGGTAGGAAATGAGCACCATGCAGCAGCCCGAGGTGGCGGTAGTGATCACGTCCGTCGCCGCCGTCGAAGTACGCAAGTTCATGGATGCCGAAGGCGTGACCGCCGAACAGGGTGGACTTCGCGTGTCAGTGATGCCCGGCGGATGCAGCGGCTTTAAGTACGGGCTTGTGATCGAAGACAAGAGCGCCGAAGACGACATCGTGCTCGATCACGACGGCATCAAGGTGTTCGTCGATCCGTTCTCCGCGCAGTATCTGTCGGGTACGGTCATCGATTACGTAACGTCCATGCAGGGCTCCGGATTCACGTTCAAGAATCCGAACTCGACGGGTGGCTGCGGCTGCGGGAGCTCTTTCTCCGCGTAGCGGAGAAAGAGCGTGTTTTCGGCGTAGCCAAAAACACGGCGTTTCATTTCAATGCAAATCGGGCCCGCGCACTCGTCGAGTTGCGCGGGCCCGTGCATTTTGCAGCATGTCTTCACTTCATATTGCGCCGAGCGGCGTGGGCAGCACTGCGCGCGAACGGATCCGCACCGTGGTGCTCACCACCCACGATGAACTCGCACGTCATGTCGCCGCGCGCATGGCGACCGTCATCCGCGCACATCATGGCGGTCGACACGTGGTGCTGGGACTCGCGACCGGATCCACGCCGATTGGTGTCTATCGTGAGCTCATTCGATTGCATCGCGACGAAGGCCTGAGCTTTCGCAACGTGGTCTCGTTCAATCTCGACGAGTATTGGCCGATGTCGAAGGAGAGCATTCACTCCTACCATCGCTTCATGTGGGAGAATCTGTTCTCGCACGTCGATATCGATCCCGCCAACGTGCACATTCCCGATGGTGCGTGGCCGCGCGAGCGCATGGATGCGGCGTGCGCCGAGTACGAAGCGCAAATCGTCGCGGCTGGTGGTATCGATTTCCAACTTTTAGGAATCGGTAAGACGGGACACATCGGATTTAACGAGCCCGGTTCCGGCGAGTTAAGCCGGACGCGTTTGATTCATTTGGACAGCATCACACGTCGCGACGCGTCGGCGGACTTTTTTGGCGAAGCGAATGTTCCTCGCGAAGCTGTGACGATGGGCATTGCAACCATTCTGCAGGCGCGCGAGATCGCCATTCTTGCGACCGGCGAACATAAGTCGGGCGTTGTGCGGCGCGCCGTCGAAGGCGAGATCGATCGCGCGGTCGCGGCGACGTTCTTGCAGCGACATGCAAACACGACGTTTTATGTTGACGAAGCTGCGGCGGCAGATCTCACGCGCATCGCCACGCCGTGGATTGTTGACGACGTACAGTGGAGCGACGCGCTAGAACTGCGCGCCGTGACGTGGCTGGCCAAGCAGATGAACAAGGCGATCCTCAAGCTGACCGAACAAGACTACGCGGAACACCATTTGTCGTCGCTGGTGTCGCGACATGGCACGCCTGGTGCGGTGAACGGTCTCGTTTTTAACGCGCTTGGCGCAAAGATTCGCGGCAAGAGCAAACTGCCGCGCAACTTGCGGGTGATCTGCTTTTCGCCGCATCCCGACGACGATGTCATTTCGATGGGCGGCATTCTCCGCAAGTTTGTCGAAAATCAGAACGACATGTTGGTGGCGTATATGACGAGCGGCAACATTGCCGTATTCGATCACGACGTGCGACGCTACATGGATTTCCTTGAGCGGCTTGATGGCGAGGGCGTTGGTGATGCCCCGCGTGAGAGTCGCACGGAGCGACGCGCTGCCGGTGCACTCGCTGATACGGTTCGAACATTCCTCGATCGTAAGCGACCCGGTGAAGTCGATATCCCCGAGGTTCAGGATATCAAGCGCATCATTCGCGAATCAGAAGCAGTAAGCGGTATTGAAGTGATGGGGCTTGGCCGCGAGCATGCGCGCTTTTTGAATTTGCCGTTTTATCAGACGGGTAAAGTGCGCAAAGATCCCATCGGGCCCGCGGACGTTGCCATCGTTACGGCGCTGCTGCGCGAGATCAAACCGGATTTAATTTTTGTGGCCGGTGATCTGTCCGATCCGCACGGCACGCATCGCATGTGCAAAGAAGCAATCGATGCCGCCGTCGAAGAGGTGTACGGAGACGGGTCGATTGCACGACCGCAAATCTGGTTGTATCGCGGTGCATGGCAGGAATGGCCAGTGACAGAAGCCACGGTGCTCTGCCCGATGTCTCAAGAAGAGCTAACGCTGAAGATCCAAGCGATTTTCAAACATCAATCGCAAAAAGACTCGATGCCGTTTCCCGGGCAAGACGAACGCGAATTTTGGCAGCGCGTTGAACAACGCAACAAAGCCACATCGGCAGAACTCGACCGGTTAGGGCTCGCCGAATATTTCGCGATGGAAGCGTATGTCATCGCGTAACGAGGGGCGCGAGTGACCGGCCGATTTGATCTGATCGATTTGTTGGTGCTGCTCGCGTATCTCGCGGGAACCACAGCACTGGGGATGTGGATTGGTCGAGGTCAGCGCTCGGCGTCTGAATACTTCGTCGCAGAACGTTCGATTCCGTGGTGGGCTGTGTTGTTTTCGATCGTCGCAAGCGAAACATCAGCGCTCACGTTTATCAGCATTCCCG
>JANXUN010000396.1 GCA_025356185.1 Gemmatimonadaceae bacterium | reverse complement strand
TCAGCGGCACCGCGACCATGCTTGTGTCCGACCAGCGTGACGCCAGCCAACCGCCAAACGCGTACGAAAATCCTGATCCGGCAAAAATGCCGATCATGTATACGCTCATCGCCGTCCCTAGTCGCCGACGAGGGAACGCATCGGCAATGATCGACACGGCGGCGGGACTGAGCGTGGCCTCGCCAACGCCAACACCTACGCGCGCAAGCATCAGCTGACCGTACGACTTCGTGAGCCCGGTTAACGCGGTCATCACGCTCCAGAGCGCGGCGCCCAGAGCAACTATCACATTGCGCTTGCGGCGATCGACGAGTCGTCCGATCAGAATGCCAAAGAGCGAGAAGAATACGACAAACCCGAATCCGGCCAGCAAACTCAGTTGCGTGTCGCTGAGATGCAAATCGCGTTTGATCCCTTTGGCCAGTGACGAAAAAATCTGGCGATCAACGGCGCCTGAAATGTTCGCTACCGTCAGCACGAAGACGGCGTACCATGCTTGCGCCGAGGAAAGTCCGCCGCGCGACATCGCGTCGGCAGCTACCGGCGCGGCAGTACTCATTGGAGATTTTTTTATCGTAACCATGTACCTCAAAGTTGAGCACATGCACGCGGCCGCGCACCCGGTCGCGAAAGCTCGTGACAATCCGCAGTGGCCGAACTCCGCCGCAGGCGAGACATTGCGCCATGGACGCCAACTCACGTACGCCGACGGACGGAGATCGATCACTGATCGCGGTCGCATCGGAAGCCGCGCTTGTTCGAGGAGCTTTTGCGTCGGTGCTGATCAATCTTGACGATCACACGCAGCATGAACGTGACTGGCACGCGTTGCACGAAGATGAGCGCACGCTGGCCAGTGCGATGATTCCCGAACGCCGCGTCGCCTTTGCGGCCGGGCGTCACGCGCTCCGCGCAGCCCTCGCACATATCGACCCCACGCAGGGTCCGCCCACGCTCTTAAGCTCGTCGCGCGGCGCGCCTCGACTGCCGCCAGGCTTTAGCGGCTCCATTAGCCACAAGCGCACACGCGCCGTCGCCGTTGCCGCTGATCTCCGCGGCACAACCGAAGAACGTGCCATCGGAATCGACCTCGAGCATCGCCCCACCGAGGCCGATACAGCACGTCCGTCGATCGCGAAACGCGTGCTCACGCCGTACGAGCGCGACGCCCTCTTAGCGCATGATGCGCTCGTCCATCGCGAAAAAACGTTGATCTATTTTGCGCTTAAGGAAGCGGTGTACAAAAGCATTGATCCGTTTGTGCAACGCTATGTCCATTTCACCGAAGTCGAACTCGACCTGCACGACAACGGCGAGGCCACCGTGCGATTGCTGCTCCCCGATGAGAACGTCGCAAACATTGCTGTGCACGCGCATTGGCGCATGGACGACGCGTGGATTGTCGCGATCGCGTCGAGCACGCTGTCAGATCGCGATGGCCTCGTGACGCGCGACGCCGCCCCCTAGGTAGCGTTCAACACACTCTACGCGAAACCCCGCGTCAACCAGCATCGCGCTCATGCGTTGCCAACTCACGAAATGATCGATGCTACTCGCGATGTATCCATACACCACGGGCTCGCGATGCCACAGCCACCCAACCGTATTCCCCGCCTGTCGCAAATACCAAAGCAATAACGCGCGCCACACGCGCGGCTCTGGTCGATAAAAATCGAGCAACACCAATCGCCCACCCGTCCGCAACACGCGACGCATTTCGCGCAACGCGCCGGCGGCAGTCGGCACATTGCGTACACCATAGCTCGCGGTCACGACATCCATGCTCGCGTCGTCGATCTCGAGTTGCATCATGTCGCCGGTGCGGGGCGTCACACGGTCCGCAACGTCGGCGTCGCGCGCCGACAACCGAACGCGCGCTGCGGCAATCATCGACTCAGACGCATCAATGGCAATAACGCGCGCGCGCGCAACTTCACGCGCAATACCGACCGCGACATCACCCGTACCGGCTGCAAGATCCAACACGTTGATTTCGGTCTGCACCGGCGAATCGCGCATCGTCATCAAATCGCGAGTCGCCGCGCGAATCGCCGTCCGCTTCCACCCCGCGTCCATGCCAAACGAGAACAGCCGGGTAAACTCATCGTAGCGCGGCGCGATCAAATCGAACATCGGCGTGACAAATGCCTGCTTCCGGGTGGGATCACTCATGTGGGCCTCGAGATCGAGCGCGCCCAGGCGCACCGGAGCGCCGGCTCGAGAGGAATTTCGGTCCTCAATCGGTTTCGCCCGGTCACTCACGAGGTAATCTTGTAGTCATGACGGTAAAACGTACGCAGGGTAAGAGGTCAATGCCGCGGCCACACAACGTCCGCCCGCGACGCGGAGCGGTGAGCGTCAGCAGCATTGCGCTGATCGCCGTCGCGGCCGCCTGTGCAACGCTGGTCGTGAAGCACCGAGCGGCCACCGCGCGAGCAAACGAAATTGCAACGGCGGCCGCCGAAAATCTGGCGACGGCTCGCGAGATCGTCGCTCGCACGCCATCCTCACAGCCCGCAGCACCCACCGTCGAGCAAGCCGTCGGTAACCTGCATGTGCGTGATGCGGCCGGCAACGTCGTGCCGCTGGTAACCAAGGGTGAACCCGCCATCATCATGGTCAGTTCCGTCACCTGCCAGTGGTGCAAGAAATCGCTCAAAGACTTAGGCGAGATCGCCGCAGGTCGTCCGTTACCGCGCCTCAAGTTTCTCACGCTCGAAGGTGCCGCCGACGGGGCGCCGATGCTCGCGAAAGAACACATCACTGGCGCGCAGCTCATTGGTCCGTCGGGTGGTCGCGATCAAGTCATGCTCACCTTTCGCTATCCCGGTACGCCCACCTTTCTCGCCGTCGATCGCGAAGGCCATGTTGTCGGAACAATGCCAGGCTATCCGATGCGCGAAGTGATGAAACAGTGGTTCGCCGTCATGGTTGGCGACCGCGACGTTCCGTAACGCACGCGGTCCGCGTTAGCCCTCTAGTGGACGACGCCGATCAAGCACCACCAGTATCGCGCACAGCGTAATGATCGTGGCTGAGATCGCGCACCACGGACAAAAACTTTTGAGAATGATGAACTCTGCATACTTAAGCCGCAGCGTGAACAACACCGCTGGCCAAATCAGTAGCTGCATCGCGGTATTTGGCCATCGCTTGTCTTCGAATTGCGGCAGCGTGCCGACCATCGCGACAAGAAATAGCGCCGCATAACCGACCGTACCGATCAGCGCGACGTCGATACCCAAAAACCAACCGTATCGACTCCCCTGCACGTACTCGCATCCGCCGGTACCGGTGCACGCCAACGAACCGGTCAGCCCCAGCTTCCACATGTGGAGATACAGCGCGACGATTCCCGAAAGGAGACTCGCCATCGCGATGGTCATTCGTTTGGTCACGATGTCAGCAGCAAAATGGACGAAGCAACGAGGCGCGGCGCGCAACGCAATATACGGCTCGCACACGGTACCAGCCCTTGCCCCGTCGTGTTCCGCCTATACCTTCGCGCGCTATGCCCACCCAACGAGACCCCGACACCGATACGACGCGCGCTCTTGCAGCGACACGCGTCCTCGCCGCGACGCGTTGGCGCATCGCGGCCGCGCTCACCATCGCCATGGTTGGTGTGTATTTCGGTTTCATTCTACTGGTCGCATACCAACCTAAAATGCTCGCCGGCCTCGTCTCTGAAGGCCTCTCGCTCGGCATCGTGCTTGGCGCACTCGTGATCGTCTCCGCGTGGATTCTCACGTTCACCTACGTTTCGTGGGCCAACCGTGTCTACGATCCAGCGCTTGCTCGGCTCAAGC
>JANXUN010000388.1 GCA_025356185.1 Gemmatimonadaceae bacterium | reverse complement strand
GCTCCAGCTCAAGAGCGTTCGTGCCGTGCGCAAACACGCCCACGTCGCTCCCGTTGCAGATGGTGACGCCAGAAGCCAGTGCGAGTTTGAACATCGCTTTCTTTTGCGTGATGCCCGCCGGATCAGGATCGATGCCTTTTTTCCAGCCGCGATAGCGCGTTGTCGATTCGGTCGCGCTGAGCGTCGGACAAAAAGTGACGTTGTGCGCTTTCATTAACGCGAACGTTTCTGCCGTTGCCGCGTCGCCGTGCTCGATATCTTCGACGCCGGCCATGATCGCGCGCCGCATGCCTTCGACGGTGCTCGAGTGCGCGACAACGGGATGCCCACTCGAACTCGCCGCGGCGATGATCGCCGCCCATTCAGCTTCGGTAAACGTCGGACGCGCGTCACCGCGCGGTCCCCACCGATAGTCGGCGTAAATCTTCACCCAGTCTGCGCCATGTCCGATTTGATCGCGCACGACGCGCGTCACGCCGTCGACACCATCGGCCTCTTCGGCGCCCTGCGGTACACCGATCTCCGCGCCAAAACCTTTCGGCCCATACGAACCCGTCGCAACTATCGCCTTGGTCGACACAAACAGCCGGGGGCCGGGAATGATGCCTTGTTCGACCGCCTCTTTTAACCCGACGTCTGCGTATGCCGCGCCTTCGGTTCCGAGGTCGCGAAGCGTCGTAAAGCCTGCCATGAGCGTTGCGCGTAAATGATTGACGGCGCGCGCAGTGCGTAGCGCTAACGACTCGCGCAACACCTGATCGTTCCACGTGGTTTCATCGTACGGATGCAGCAACACGTGACTGTGCAAATCGCTCAATCCCGGGATGAGCGTCGTGCCCGGAAGCGCAATACGTTCGGCATCTTTGGGCACATCCATCTGCGACAGCAGACCTGCACTCACGATGCGCTGTCCGCGCACGAGCACCGCCCATCCTTTCATCGCTGCGTCACTCGTGCCGTCAAACACGGCGTCGGGCACCACGAGTGTTACGTGGGGCGGAGCCCTGTTGGGATCAACAGATTGAGTATGTACAACCTGCGACGTCAACATCAACGCGCAGGCGAGCAACGGGATTCGAGCGCAAAGGTTGTTCACGTGTCGTGTCATCGTCAACGGTGGTGAGGATGGATCAGTGCGTCTATGTGCGTTTACTTTTCGAGCGCCGAATATTCGCCGGTGGACTGCGCAGACGGCAACAGCGCTGATACACCGCCTGACACCGCGAACGCCATCGCATCTGCGCTGTTGACGTCAAGCGCAGTCACCTGTGCCGCGGGAACGACGTAAATCTGTCCCGACCACGCGTACGAATGCGGACAATACACCGCGATCTGGTCGTGCAAACCCAGATGTCCTAGCGATTCTTGCGTGACAAAACCAATCAACTTCGGTGCACCGGGCATAAATGACATGAGCACCGGTTTGTCGAAGCGACGCTTCTCGCCGACAAACGCGTTTAGCAAATCTTTCGTCGAGCCATACACTAAGCGAACGAACGGCAGGCGAGCCAACGCGCGCTCAAATGCCGATACCGCCGAGCGCGTCAAAAAGCTCGAGCCGAGAAACCCTACCAGTGTAATGAGCGTGATGGTGACAACAAATCCCGCACCACGCGGCACGTCGACAAGGCGACCAAGCCATCCGTCGACATTCGTAAAGATCCACCAGAGTAACGCGAGTGTCACGCCGAGTGGCGCCAGCAACACGAGTCCACGTACGAAATAGCCCAGCAACTTTCCCATCGAATCCCTCACGCGACCATCGCCGCGACGTTAGTCTATTGGCCGTCAGTGCCGTATGTACTGAAACTTGGGGCGTCGCCAACAGCGTCACCAGTGCGTGAACGCGTATCGCTCGCCCATTTCACCACTATCGTGCGCTTTCGGCGTACGGACTTGGAGGATGATCATGGCCGCGGATGAAATCGATTATCAGATCATTGGCGATGATCTGCAAGCTGTCATCATCACGCTGGACCCGGGCGAAGCGGTGTTCGCCGAGGCGGGTGCGATGATGTTTATGCGCGAAGGCATCACGATGGCGACCACGCTCGACCCGAACGCGCGAGCCGGTTCATTCTTCGACAAGTTGATCGGAGCAGGCAAGCGTGTGCTGGCCGGTGATTCCTTCTTCGTCACACTCTTTGGCAACAGTGGTGCGCGGCGCGCCGATGTCGCATTCGCGGCCCCGTATCCTGGAAAGATCGTTCCACTCAATCTTCGCGACTGGGGCGGCACGGTCATGGCGCAGAAAAACAGTTTTCTGTGCGCAGCACGCGGCCTCGACATTTCTGTCGCGTTTACCAAGAAGTTCGGCGCGGGTTTGTTTGGTGGTGAAGGCTTCATCCTTCAAAAGCTGAGCGGCGACGGTCTCGCGTTCTTGCACGCCTCCGGTACGCTGCATGCGATCGATCTGGCGCCCGGCGAGGTGCTGCGAGTCGACACCGGCTGCTTGGTCGCGTTTCAGCCGTCGGTCGAATACGACATTCAGCGCGTGCCCGGCATCAAAACCGCACTGTTCGGCGGCGAAGGATTGTTTTTCTGTCAGATGACGGGGCCGGGACGCGTCATTCTGCAAACGCTGCCGTTCTCGCGACTCGCTGACCGCATCATTTCCGCGTCGCCGCGCGCTGGCGGCAGCAGACGCGAAGAAGGATCGGTGCTGGGGGCACTGGGCGGACTCCTTGACGGCGACAACTAACTAATTTGGTCGGCATGGCTACTCGCATGACTCCAGACCTTTCCGAATCCGCCCCCGACGCGTGGTCGATCGAAACCGCGCGCGCCCTCTATAACATCGAGGGGTGGGGCGCGGGTTACTTCGACATCAGTGAGCGCGGGCATGTAATCGTGCGGCCGGATCCAGACCGGCCGCACTTGACGCTCGACCTCAAAGAGCTGTCGCGCGATCTCGAAGAGCAGGGCGTGCAGCTGCCGATGCTGCTGCGCTTTTCTGACATTCTTCGTTCGCGAATCGAAACGCTCAGCGAACGATTCAGTGCCGCGATTAAAGAATTCGAATACGCCGGCGCGTATACGACCGTGTATCCGATCAAGGTCAATCAACAGCGCCACGTCGTCGAAGAGATCGTGCGTTTTGGTCAGACGCACGGCGTCGGCTTGGAGTGTGGTTCCAAGCCCGAGCTGCAAGCGGTGTTGGGACTCTCCGAAAGCACCGAGCATCTTATCGTGTGCAACGGCTACAAAGATCACGAGTTCATGCGGCTTGCGCTGATGGGCCAGCGTCTCGGTCACCGCGTCTTCATCGTGCTCGAGCAGTTGAGTGAGCTCGATGTGCTTCTCGAAGTCGCCGATGAGCTGGGAGTGCAGCCGCACTGTGGCGTGCGCATCAAACTCGCCAGCGAAGGTGCGGGACGCTGGGCGCAAAGCGGCGGTGAAAAAAGCAAATTCGGATTGAGCTCGGCCGAGTTGATCAAGCTGATCGACAAGCTCGAGTCAATCAACAGACTCGACATTCTCAAACTGATTCACTTCCATCTTGGCAGTCAAATCACCGACATTCGTTTCATTAAGTCGGGACTGCAAGAGGTAGCGCGCTTTTATCTGGAGCTACGCAAACTCGGCGTGCAGATCACGCACGTCGATGTTGGTGGCGGACTTGGTATCGACTACGACGGCACAAACTCGACGAACAACGCAAGCGTCAACTACTCGTTGCAAGAGTACGCGAACGATGTGATCTACACGATTGCCGAAGCGTGCCGCGACGCCGAGTTGCCGATGCCGCACATTATTAGCGAGTCGGGTCGTGCACTCACGGCGCATCATGCGTTGCTGTTGGTGAAAGTGATCGACGTCGAATCGCTCGCGGAGCAGCCGGTTCCCGCAGTCGAAGACGACGAGCATTCGCTGTTGCACGAGATGTACGAAGATTGGCGCACCATCACCGAGCGCGCTGCAAAGCCGCGTAAAGTGCTCGAAGTATTTCACGACGCGTCATTTGATAAAGAGCGTGCGCGGCAATACTTCAACAGTGGTGTGCTTGATCTCCGCGGACTCGCAAAAGCGGAAGTGTTGTGGCTGGCAACGATGAACGCGATCAATCGCATCTGCAAAGCGGATCGCGACCGGTTCGAAGACATTCTCCCTGAGCTCGAGTCGACACTCGTCGACCGGTATTTCTGCAACTTCTCGCTTTTTCAGTCGCTGCCGGATAGTTGGGCGATCGATCAGTTATTTCCGATCATGCCCATCCATCGACTCACAGAAGAGCCGCAGCGCCGCGGTACACTGCAAGACGTGACCTGTGACTCCGACGGAAAAATCGACCGTTTCGTAGGGGACAAAAATGGTCGGCCAAGTCTCGAGCTCCACGAGTTTCGCGACGGCGAGGACTATATCCTCGGCATTTTCTTGACTGGCGCGTATCAAGAAATCCTTGGCGATCTTCACAACCTCTTTGGCGACACCAACGCGGTGCATGTGCGGCTTAACGATTTGGGCAATTACGAGATTACGGATCTGGTGGAAGGCGATACCGTGACTGAAGTTCTCAACTACGTGCAATTCGGTGCGTCGCAGCTGTTGGCCACGTTTCGTCGTAAGGTCAACGCGACGCCGAATCTGTCCCGCGAAGATGCGAATGCGTTTATCGCGGATTACGTCGCTGGCTTAGAAGGCTACACGTACCTCGAAGGTGAGGCCGCGCGATAGTCACGTCTAAGCGAGTGATGGCGTCGCCGCGATCGGATCTGTCCGATTGCGCTCAGACTTTGACCGGAGGAAGGAGTGACTAGTCCCGAAGGAACGATCGGTGCACCGAAGCAGGGCGGTCTGTTTGAAGACCTCGTTGAGGTGCCGTTCGCACCGGCTAAGGTATTCGACCGTTCACGCGCCGCCTCTGCCTTTATGTACGCGCTGACAACTGCGGTCATCGTTGCGGTAGTTGTCTTTGCTACGAAAAACTTGATGACGCCGTGGCTTGACGCGCAGGGTGATTTGGCGCTCAAGATGGCCGCCGCGAAAGGGACGCCGATTCCGGACGCCGCCGCGGCGACCGTTCGCAAAACCACATCGTATTCGCTGCTGGTCGGCGGACCGCTCATCATGTTGATCGGACCGTACTTGAACGCCGTGTTGTTACTCATCGGTGGCAAGCTCATGAAAGCGCAGATTTCCTACTCGCAGGCCGCGCTCATCGCGACGCTCGGTGGCGTTCCACGTATTCTTGGATGGTTGTCGCTGCCGGTGCAGGCGTTGTTGTTGAACGGCTCGACCGCCAGAGGATTGACGGATCTTTCGCTCGGACCTGCACGATTTTTTGATCCGGCAACGACATCGCCTGCAGTGCTCGCGTTGCTTGGCAGCCTGGACATCTTTCGCATATGGCAACTCGTGCTCATCGCGATTGGCATCTCAGTGATTGGGCGCGTGTCGAGAAGTACTGGTGCGCTCGTTGCAATCATTATGGCGGGCATCGCCGCCATCTTAGGGCTGATCCCGTCTGCAATGTTCTGATAGCGCGTAAGGAGTTGCTGAATACACAACGGGTCCGGCGAACCACTTCGCCGGACCCGTTGTGCTTTGTATCGCTCGAACGGTGCGCTACTTCGCAGCGTACAGCGACGCGACTTCGGCCCAGTTCACCCCGTTCCAAAACGCGCCCAGGTAGTCCGCGCGACGATTCTGATACCTGAGATAGTACGCGTGCTCCCACACATCGACGCCAAGGATCGCATGCTTGCCGTCCATCAACGGGTTGTCCTGATTTGGCGTGCTCATGATGGACAGCGCACCGTTGTTGTTAACGAGCCATGCCCAACCCGATCCAAAACGTCCAATGCCGGCGGCCTGAAACTGTTCTTTGAACGTCGCAAATGAACCAAACGCTTTCGTGATTGCGTCGCCCAGTGCGCCGTGTGGCTCACCACCGGCGTGCGGTGCCATCAGCTTCCAAAAGAGCGAGTGATTCCAGTGTCCGCCACCGTTATTGCGCACAGCGGTGCGAACAGCCTCGGGAACGTCGTTGATGCGACGGCACAAATCGTCGAGCGACCACGTTGCGAGCTCGGGCGCCTTTTCGATCGCCGCGTTGAGATTGGTGACGTACGCC
Source organism: Gemmatimonadaceae bacterium (assembly GCA_025356185.1). Classification (GTDB taxonomy): domain Bacteria; phylum Gemmatimonadota; class Gemmatimonadetes; order Gemmatimonadales; family Gemmatimonadaceae; genus Gemmatimonas. The sequence continues at coordinate 1,220 of JANXUN010000388.1, read as the reverse complement.
TGATGATGCTTGCCGTGATGAATGTTCATCGTCTGCGCGTCGATGTGCGGCTCGAGCGCTTCGGGGGCGTATGGAAGGGCAGGTAACGTGTGGGCCATGACTGCAACTCCTGTTGAGACGAAGGTGAACAACAACGTGCAAACAGATTAGGCGACTTTTGAACGCTCTCGCCACCAGCCGATGATTGCCGGACTGATCGAAAGTAATACCACAAGGATGATCACTTTTTCGATATGTTGCGCGACGGCGGGAAAGGCATGGCCGAGTACGTATCCGATCATCAGCATACTCCAGATCCACAGCAGCGCGCCGATCATGTTGTAGGCGATGTACGTGCGAAACGGTACTTGTGCCGCACCCGCGACCACGGGAGAAAACGTGCGCACGATTGGCATGAATCGCGCAAGAATTATCGTCTTGCGTCCGTGCTTATCGTAAAACGCCTGCGCACGCAGCAAATGCTTTTTCTTGAACAGCAGGCTGTCTTCGCGCACGAAGAGGCGAGGGCCTGTGACGCGACCAATGTTATACCCACACGCATCGCCCACTATCGCGGCCACGCACAGAATTGAACCCAACAACCACACGTTCAATCCGAAATCAGGCTGTGACGCAAGCAAACCCGCAGTGACGAGCAACGAGTCGCCGGGCAGAAAAAACCCAACGAGCAGACCGGTCTCAGTAAAAATAATGATCGTGAGTCCGACGTAGCCGGCCCATTGCACCAGGGCGGGCAAATCTCGGAGCCGATGAAAGAGTTCTGAAAGCAGCGACACAAGAGCGGGACGGGGAAACCAGCATGAAGCGTTCGGGAAAGCTCGACGCATCACACGATCCGGTCAACTGCGATACCTTCCGGCGTGCTCAAAACGCTGTTTGTCGTGGCGCATACGCATTGGGATCGCGAGTGGTATCTGCCGGCGGCACGCTTTCAAGCCCGGTTGATATCGCTTGTTGATGCACTCTTGGTGTTTGGCGAGCAGGGGCTCACGCCGTTCCTGCTGGATGGCCAAGCCGTTGTTCTTGAGGACTACGTCGCCGTGCGTCCAGAGAGGCGGTCCGCGCTCGTGGACGCGCTCGCGACGGGCGCCCTTGAGGCCGGACCGTGGTATGTGTTGGGCGACAATCTGATTCCTTCGGGCGAGGCGCTCATTCGGAACCTCGAAGCGGGTCGTCGTATACTTGCGACATTTGGTGCGAATGCACCAAATGTGGCTTAC
>JANXUN010000639.1 GCA_025356185.1 Gemmatimonadaceae bacterium | reverse complement strand
TCGACGCCGCCGCGCAGCAACACGACGACATCGGTTTTGATAACGTCTTTGACGCGCTGCCACAGCGAACGCTTTGGTACGTCGTCCTTGGTGCGAAAGAGTCGCGACATGCGCTATCGTAGTCCTACCAAACGACGACCGACCCACTCGCCGCACAGCAACAGCAGTGCCGCGACAAATGGCCACCACGCATCGGACAAGCGAGGTGCGTCGCTCGTGAATGCACCGCGCGCGCCAGTCGTTTCCTTAAGATTCGGCGCGCGCGGAACCCATTCGCGCGACGCGTTCACCACCAACACCGACGAACCACCCGCGGATTTGATGTCATAGATGCCAGGCTCGCGTGTGCTCGTGACTGCTTCAGCGCTGCCCGGCGCGAAAGCGATATGCACGGTGTCGCTTACGCTTTGGGCAGCGTCCGCGCCACGCTTCGTCACCACCGCAGTGGCCACGCTATCCGAACCCCCTCGACGCCACCGCACCGGATCGCCGTTGCGTATCCACGATGTGGATGGGCGCGCAGCGCGTTGATCGCCGCGGCCGACGGCGAGCCAATCGAATACCGTTCCCCACAGCGCCGTAAACGCTTCGAGACTGCGTCCGCCGCGCAGCGACCAACCGGCATATCCCGAACCAGAAATCACCAGCGTGCGCGCACCGCCATCGTCACGCGCGACAATCGCTGGCGTCGCTTCGCCGGTCTTGCCAAGCTTCACATCAATCACGGTCACGCCACCGCGAGGCACACCGGCGAGAGTGAGCGGTGGCAAGCTGTCCCACGGTAATCCGGACAGCGCCGCAGAGAGGGGCGAAACCGGCGCGCCGTGCACATACCATTCTGCAGCGCGCGCGTTTTCACCAGCGCGCGCGAGCGCAGTGGCAGGTGCGGGTGACCACAACGCACGTGCACCTCGCATGACGTCGGCACCTTTCCCGTCGCCGCGCTTCGGCGCCCACGACGTGTCGCCGTGCACGATCAGAATGCCCGCGGCAGCAGCACGCGCACGCACATCAGACTCGCGAATCGGCGCAAGCGATCCTTCTTCACGCCATACGTCGGGTGCGATGCGTAGATAGGCGCGGGTCGGCAACGCCAGTGCACCGCGTAGCACGACTAACACTTCGCGCACGTCCAGATCCGGCGCAGTCGACACAAACACGGCTGGTGTTTTGTCACCAACCTCAATCGCCGCTGTCAGCGTGTCGTTGCGAGGTTCGACATCGCCAGCGACTTGCAGCACACCGCGTAGCAGCGTGATATGCGCACCGCGCGGAAGGGCTACGGAGAGCGCCACACGCGTGGTTGCAAACGCGCCCAGCGCTGGCACGGCGACGGATCCCGCTGGCGCGCCATCGAGCGTGAATTGCAGCGTGCCCGCCGGCGTCGCGACTGCGCCAGCAACAACCACGGCGAGGACGGGGAGCGTGTCACCAGCGGCGGCCGCTGGTGGAACGGTGAGATCGGCAAGCGCAACGTCGCGTCGCGCGTTGCGCGTTGGTACGCGCACAGCACTTCCCGACGGCGCGTCGGACATTGATTCAGGGTCGTCGACTTCCCCGTCGGTCACGAGCAACAACGGTCGCCCAAGCGCCGCTGCACGGTCAACCGCAAGACGCACGCGCGATGCGCCATCGCGCGGCGTGAGAGACGCAACGTCGGCGTTTCCGACCACGCGCAACGAATCGCCCACGAGCACCGTGGCATCGCTCTGCGACGCTGCCGCGCTCCACACGGTGCGCAGCGCGCGCAACGCAGTCGAGTCATCGCCTTGCGCTCGACGCCAACTCGCGGACGCATCGATGGCGACGAGTGGCATCGACGGTTTAGACAGCGCAGACGGTGCACTAAAGAGCAGCGCGGCCACGAGCATCACGGCGAGTCCGCGCATCAACGCTAAGAGCAGCACGCGCGCGCGGTGTTCCGGCGCCGTCGATCGCGCATACGCAAGCCACGCGACGCCAATGCCGAGGGCAATCGCGATTGTCCAGCGAATCATCGTGGAATCGTCAAAGGTTCATCCAACGGTCGTGCACAGCGCGATCGTGTTGTCGACGCGCGAGCGATTATTCGACTCCCATGTGGCGTGCGGCATCACCACGCACACCGTTGTTTCGAGCGTCTTGCGCGACGAATGGTG
>JANXUN010000320.1 GCA_025356185.1 Gemmatimonadaceae bacterium | reverse complement strand
CGTAGTTCACAGTTTCGAGGGTTCAGTGACCAGTTCCCCGTTCTTAACAGCCTCAGTTGCGAGTTGTCAGTTCAAGCGGACTACTCCGCCACGTACCGCCAGGGACTTTGCGGCGTCGCTTTGCGCCAGATCGTAAAAAACGGAATCCCGGGCGCAGCTGCATCGCCCCCGTTTACATAAATGCGTCCAAATGTGATTCCCAGATCGCCCCTTGATGCGACGAGCGCGGTGTCGGCGCTCCAATGCACGGTGCTCGATTTCATGTCGCCACCCGCCACCGATTGCGCGATGGCGTTCGCGCCAACGATGAAACGCGGCGATGCGGCTCCGCCCATGTTGACGGCGTCAGTGCTTCCGAAAGACGCAAACGCATTGCCCAGTCCGACGCGTTTCGCGTCGTCAGAAAAAAGGGTTTCCATCTTCATGACGTCGTGTCTCAACGTCGTGAGCGCTGCGGCGCTGAGCTTTCTATTCGGCGCTGTGATAGACGTGGGGAGCGCGGCGACCATGAGCGGTGTATCGGTCGCTGCGCTTGATGCACGTCCACGTTTATACGCCATCACGCGCCACGCGTTGTTCTCGCGTACCCAATACGCCATATATTTTTGTGGCACGGGAGTTCCATCGGCTTTGGTCATCGTCATGTAGCCAAAGCTGAATCCATGTTGACCATCGCGACTCACGCCGACGCGAATCGGCGTCCACGACACATGCGCGGTCGCGACGTCAGGCTGCGATTTCAGCGCGCTGACGAGCGCGGCTTTTCCAACAATGAGACCGGTGGGTGGCGCTGGCATGAGCACACCGTCGGCGAACATCGCTGACAGCGCGCTCACCATTTCGGTAGCGGGCGCAGCGGTGGCAAATGCGCGATCCGCGTCCAAGAGTGATTGCGCGACCCGCTGCGGCGTTGATTGAGTCGGCTTAGTGGCCCACGAGGCGGGGACTGCGATGCCGAGGAGCAGAAGGGAAAAGATTCGCATGCGTCCAGATTTGACGTGAGGGCGTAGTAGAATCGCGGATGCTATAGATGTGAACCGTGTCGTGACCGAATCGATGCACACCAGTAGCTATAACCACACCTAGCCGGATCCGCGTTACATCACGATTCTATCGCATGCCGTCTTCTTCGTCATTTAAATCGCATATACGTCCGTGGCTGGCACTCGTGTTGGCGGGGGTGTCGGCGTTTTTGGCGATGTGGATAGTCGTGCCTGCGCCCAATCGCACATTGTTGCCGCTGGCCGTCGGCGCTCCGGAAATCGGCGCGTGGCTAATGGTGGTGGGGATGGCAGGACTGCTGCTGTCTGTGGTAGACGTGCGTCGGCGGGTGCTGTCGCGCGTTGCTCTCATATTGTCGGTGGCCGCTGTGGGGTTGGCCTCGTCACCGTTTGTGCGCTTTGCGCGCGTGGCTGATGCTGCTGAGCGGTCGATGCATATGGCGCTGGGCGGCGACTATTTCAGCAAGATTCCCGAAACGACGCGCACACACTTTTTAACTGCGCCCCTGTCGACGATGACGCTGTTTCGCGGCATCCCTGCGCCGTCGTCGCACGTCACAATCACGCGTGGCGTGAAGATGGTTCGTAGCGACAGCACGCGCGACACCGTGCAACTCACGATGGATGTGTACGAACCCGCGATGCCTGGAGTGCATCCGGTGTTGGTGCAGGTGTACGGCGGTGCGTGGGCGCGCGGTGAGCCAGCGGACTTCGCAGAGTTTGCGCAGTACATCGCCGCGCAGGGGTATGTGGTGTTTGCGATTGACTATCGTCATGCGCCGCAGTTTGTGTTTCCTGCGCAGATTGACGATGTGCGTTACGCATTGCGCGCACTCACGGCGAATGCCGCGCGGTGGCACGCGGACATGACGCGCCTTGCGCTCATTGGCCGTTCGTCGGGCGCGCATTTGGCGATGTTAGCAGCGTACGCGACCGACGCGCCGCCCGTGCGCGGCGTGATTGACTACTACGGACCCGTGGATCTCGTCGAGGGTTATCGGCATCCACCGGTGCCCGATCCGCTCAAGGTACAGGCGGTTGAAGAAGCATTTTTAGGCGGCACGCCTGACGCGATGCTGGATCGCTATCGTGCGGCCTCGCCAATTTCACTTGTGACGCGCAAGCTGCCGCCGACACTGCTCCTGTACGGTGGACGGGATCACATCGTCGAGCCGCGCTTCGGCGAGTTGCTCGCCGGGCGATTGCAGGCTGAAGGTGGCACCGTCGTGCACGTCGAGATTCCGTGGGCCGAGCATGCGTTTGATGCCGTGCCGAACGGACCGAGTGGTCAGTTGGCACGGTATGTCACGGAGCGTTTTTTAGCCGCAGTGACAGCGAACTAGTCAGCAATGCCAGGGTTTGGCGGATCGATATCGAGCGCTGACGCCAGTTCGCTCAGGTGATCCTGCTCTTGGAGAAGGATTTCGCGAATGTGTTCAGAGATCGCGAACTCACCCAGTGATTCGCACTGCAGCACGCGACGGCGGTATTGGCTGATGGTGACCCGTTCGTTTTCAAGATCGGCGCGAAGCATCACCTTGGGATCGTCGGAGGTTTTTACCGGCTTCGGTACGACCGTGGGTGTGCCGCCCAAATAGTCGATCTGTGCCGCGATCGTGATTGCATGAGCCAGTTCCTCGGCCGCGTGCTGTTCAAGCTCTTTCGCGATGTGCATATAC
>JANXUN010000628.1 GCA_025356185.1 Gemmatimonadaceae bacterium | reverse complement strand
TTCGCGAGTCGCTCGATCGCACTGGCGCGGTTGTCACCACCGGCGGCTTAGGTCCAACTGCCGACGACCGAACCAAGCCTGCCATCGCAGAGATTTTTGGTCGAGAGATGGTCCTCGATACAGAGATTCTCGACAACCTTGAGCAGCGTTGGCTCAAGCGCTTTGGCGTTGTAATGCCGGAAAGCAATCGCCAACAGGCGATGGTCCCAGAAGGAGCGACCATCCTCGTGAATCGATTCGGTTCGGCGCCCGGCATCTGGCTCGAAGACGAGCGCGGTCGATGGGTAGCAATGTTTCCCGGTGTACCACGCGAGATGCGCGGAATGGTCGCCGACGTGCTCATCCCGCGGCTTCGCGATCGCATTCCATCCGGCGGACCTGTCGTTCGTTCGGCAACGCTTCGCACCGCTAGCATCTCCGAGTCAGCCATTGCCGATTGCTTAGGCGACCTTGGCCTCGGCGTCGATGGATTATCGCTCGCGTTTCTGCCGGGCATCGACGGCGTTGATCTGCGACTGACATCAACAAGTTTTACCGCTCCCGAAACAGAGCGCCGTTTACGTGCAGCGTCTGACAAACTCCGCGACAAGGTTGGTCGATTTGTGTATGGCGAAAGCGATGACGATCTTGCGGCGGTTATGCTGGCGGAGTGCGCCTCGCGATCGGCGACCATCGCGGTGGCCGAGAGTTGCACCGGCGGTCTGTTGGGTGCGCGATTGACGGCCATCCCAGGATCGAGCAGCGTAATGCTGGGCGGAATCATCGCGTACGCAAACGAGGTCAAGGTCCGCGACCTCGATGTGAGCGCGGCTGACATCGAAATGCACGGCGCAGTGAGTGAGCCGGTTGCGCGGGCCATGGCGACCGGGGCGCGGAAACGATTTGGTAGCACCATCGGTATTGGCATCACCGGTGTGGCCGGACCGTCTGGTGGCACCCCCGAGAAGCCTGTGGGGACCGTCTGGGTAGCGATCGATGTTGACGGCAGTGTGCACGCGGTGCGCGCCACGGTTCCCGGAGATCGCACGGAGATTCGTCAGCGCGCCGCGCAACTCGCGCTCGATCGGCTGCGCAAAGCATTCCTCAATGAAGCGGATAGTACAGGTTGGACGGTCCGCGCCTAACACGAATCGTATCACAAGCGGTGGTATCCTAACGAGCGACTATCAAACGTCGTCCATCGCACACAACTTTCTCGCGATGCGCTCGTACGGAGTGCACGCATGTTGAACCGCGAAATACGACATCTATGACCGACCCGCGTAATCCTATGTCCGACCACACCACCGACGAAAACGCCGATCAGGCCACCGTCGATGCAAGCGAAATCACGACCGACAGCGCATCAGCGGTGCAGCGCGAGTTGGATACGCTCAACGATCGCTATCTGCGCTTAGCGGCGGAGTACGACAACTTTCGCCGACGCGCCGTGAAGGAACGCCAAGAAGCAGGGTGGCGCGCGCAGGGAGAGCTGGTGCGAGGTATGCTCGACGCCATCGACGACATCACCCGCTTTGCGCATGTCGATCCCACGCTCGTCGACGCAAAGACCGTCGTCGACGGCGTGCTGATGGTGGAGAAGAAAATGTTTAAGTCACTTGCTGGACACGGATTCGAAACCATCGATCCGACCGGACATGCATTCGATCCGGCGCAACACGAAGCGGTTAGCACCATGCCGACAGACGTCGCCGAAGAAGACGCGATCGTGGCCGTCACTTTTCAAGTGGGATACATGATCAACGGACACGTACTCCGCCCCGCGCGCGTCGTTGTCAAGCAATATGGCCAATAGCAAAGACTTCTATTCGGTGTTGGGTGTGGCGTCGTCGGCGACGGCAGAGGATATCAAGAAGCAGTATCGCCGAATGGCCAAGCAGTATCACCCCGACGCGAACCAAAGTGACCCCAAGTCGGCTGAACGCTTCAAGGAAATCTCTGAAGCGTATAATGTCTTGGGTGACGCCGAAAAGCGGAAACAGTACGATGACATGCGTAGACTCGGCGCGTTCAGCGGTTTCGGTTCGCGCCCGTCAGCGCAGTCGCGTCCAAGCGGATTTGGTTCAACAGGGCCAGGACAAGCGGGTGCAGGAACATTTTCTGAATTTGACGTCGGTGGGATCGGTGGGTTAGGTGATCTGTTCTCGTCGATGTTTGGCGCCGGCGCATCAGCAGGTCCGCGTGCGCGACGTGGTGCGCCGGAACGCGGCGCAGCCATCGAAAAGACGATTGACGTACCGTTTCGCGTGGCCGCAACGGGCGGGAAGATTCCCATCGAACTCGAAGTGAATGAGGAGTGCGCGACGTGTCATGGTTCTGGGGCGGCGCCCGGCGCACAGGTGAAAACGTGCAGCGAATGCTCAGGACGCGGCGTGATTTCATTTGGGCAAGGCAGCTTTGCGGTGAATCGTCCGTGTCCGGTGTGCCTCGGACGTGGTTCGATTCCGAGTGAGCGTTGCAACACGTGCAAAGGCAGCGGTGAACAGCGCGCGAAGCACACGGTGCTTATCGCGGTGCCGGCGGGCGCGGAGAGCGGTACGAAAGTGCGACTGAAAGGGCAGGGAGCCAAAGGAACTTCCGGTGGCCAGGCCGGTGATTTGGTCATTACGTTTGCGGTGGCCGCTGACAAATTCTATCGACGCGATGGGCTCGACCTCATTGCATCGGTGCCGATCAACATCGCGCAAGCGACGCTGGGATCACGTGTCAGTGTTAAAACGCTCGACGGAAAAAAGGTCGCATTGCGCATTCCGCCCGGCACGTCATCTGGTAAGCGGTTTCGCATTGCCGCGCAGGGCATCGAAAAAGACGGACGCAAGGGTGATCTGCTAGTCGAGATCACGATTAGCGTTCCCGACACGCTCACAGATGCGCAAGAAAAGGCGATGCGTGATTTCGCTGAGTCCGGTGGATTGAAATTCTAGCGCGCGTGCGTTGTGCCCTTGGCGTTGTCGCGATAAACGCGCTGCTTGTCGTGCCGTTCGTACTGCGTGCGCAATCCGCAGATAATCATCCGGTTAAGTGGGACGGATGGCAGCGATCGCATTGCATGGCGGGGCTCACCTACGGCGCGCCGATGAAGTTGGCGGTGTCGTACGGCAATGGATATCGGCGTCAGTTTGATAGCGGTGCGAATGCGTGCGCGATGGCAATCGCGAAGATTGGCCTCGGTGGAGTGCAAGGCGGTCTCGGATTAGGCCGCACCGTCGGTGCACTCGGTGGCGGCGCGATGATCAGCGCAAATGTACTGCGGACATTCGCGACGCCGCTGCACGCATCCGCACGACGCACCTACGTCGGCGCTTCGGTGCACTACTGGCCGATTCTCGCGCTTGGCGGGGAGATTGGTGTGTATACGCGACTCGGTGACGCGGGCGGTGCGTCGAACGCGCTGAAACACATCATCAGCTGGTCTTTCGGGTTGGGCTTCTAACGCGCCACATTGTACGGCGTGCGAAACGCGCGCCTTACGCAGCGAGAATCGGCAGCCCCGCACGTTTTTCTTCGCGGACATTTCCGCGCATGCCGCGCTCGATAACGCCGCCGCCAAGCACCACATCGCCGTCGTACATCACGAGCGACTGACCCGGTGAGATCGCGCTCACGCCTTCGTCGAGCGCCAATTCGATTGATGCATCGTCAATCGCAACGACGGTTGCACTGACTGCGCTTGCACGGCTGCGAACCTGCACGCGCACCTGCGCACCAAGCGCGGGTGGACTGACCAGCCAGTTGACTTCGCGCGCTTGGACGCCGCGACCAACTAACTCACTGCGAGTGCCGATAACCACGGCGCGCTCGCCTGGCACGATCTCCACAACAAACATCGGCTCGGCAAATCCACCGGGGAGACCTTTGCGCTGTCCGATTGTGAACCGGGCGAAGCCGTCGTGCTCACCAATGACGTGTCCCGACGTCAGTCGAACGGGACCGCTCGACAACGATGGCGCGTCGGCGCCTAACTGTTCACGCAGTACCCGCACGTGATCACCATCAGGTACAAAGCAAATGTCTTGGCTTTCGACCTTGTTCGCTGTGCGCAATCCAAAGCGACGTGCGATCTCGCGAGTTTCGGCTTTGGTCTGCGAACCGATTGGCAGCACCAACCGGTCGAGCACGTTGCGCGCAATGCCCCATAGGAAATAGCTCTGATCTTTCGCGGGATCGAGCCCACGACGAAGCACGCGCGCGTTGTCGACGATCGCGGAGGTCGCGTCGCGCATTCCCATTCGCGCGTAGTGCCCCGTCGCAAGCCACGGCGCATCAATCGCGTCAGCCTTGTGCAGCAGGTCGCGAAATTTCGTGAACGTGTTGCACCGCACACATGGAATCGGCGTGCGGCCGCGGGCGTACTCACTTACAAAATCCCGCAACACGTCTTCGCCAAAATGATCGACGAGATTCGTGACGTAGTGAGGTATGCCAAGCGTGTCGCAGACACGCCGCGCGTCACTGGTAGAGTCGAGCGAGCAACAGGGGCGATCGGGCACATCGCTGCCATCATTGTGCAGCTTCATCGTCACGCCGACGACATCAAATCCGGCCTCGACCATCAACGCCGCGGCAACCGATGAATCGACTCCGCCCGACATTGCAACGAGCACGCGCTCTCCGCTCTGCGGTCCGGTGGCATCGATGATGTCGTGCATATGATTCAGTGCGCGACCAACGGTCCGCGCGCTTTTGTCGCGAGCATCGCCAGCACCTCGACCGCGCGGTCGACGCTGGCGTCGGTGCTCAAGCAACCAAACGACAGCCGGAGCGCAGCGTTCGCGAGCGCATTCGATACGCCCATCGCGCTCAACACATGCGATGCGGACACACTTCCGCTTTGACACGCCGAGCCGGCACTGCAGGCAATTCCGCGCATATCGAGTGCCATAAGCATCGATTCGCTTTCGGTGCCCGGGATCGACACGTTCGAGATGTGCGGCGCGCGCGGCGCGCCCGAACTGTGCACCACGAGATCGGGAATACGCTCGCGCAGTCGTGACTCAAACGTGTCGCGCAGTGCATGCAGTCGTTCATATTCGACGGCGTGTTCTGCGAGCACGAGTTCAGTGGCTGTCGCGAGACCCACGGCGAATGCAACGTTTTCCGTACCCGGACGACGGCCGCGATCTTGGCTTCCGCCATGAAACATCGGCTCGAGCGGTGTGTCACGCCGAATGAACAGCGCACCGATGCCTTTGGGCGCACCGAGTTTGTGCCCGGAAATGGTGAGCAGATCGAACGGGATGCGCTTCGCATCGATATCAACTTTTCCAAACGCTTGTACGGCGTCGGTGTGAAAGGTCGCACCTGCGGCTTTCGTGTCCGCGGCCAATCTTGCGATGTCTTGAATGACGCCCGTTTCATTGTTGACCCACATCACGCTGGCGATTGCGACGCGCGAGCCGAGACATCGCGCAAACGCGTCATATTCGACGACGCCATCGCTGTCGACGGGAACAATGCACTCCTCGCCGCCCTCCGCTGCGACATGATGCACCGCTGCGAGAATCGCTTTGTGCTCGATGGGAGTCGTGATGGCAACCGTACGGCCGCTTGCTCGCAGCGTCCGCGACACGCCAAGAATCGCAAAGTTGTCGCCTTCGGTTCCGCCCGAGGTAAAACACACTTCATCGGTGTGCGCACCAAGACAGGCGGCTACTCGTTCACGCGCTTCGTCGAGCGCGACGCGCGCTTCGCGCCCCCATCGGTGTACACTGGAAGGATTACCGAAGCGGGCACCAAAAAATGGCGCCATCGCGGCCATGACCTCGTCGCGGACCGGTGTGGTCGCAGCATGGTCTAAGTACACGGGAGCAGTCATATAGGTAAAATAGGTATGGCGACAGCGGGTGGTACCCGTGACCAGCACGTCTCAAGACTTCGATGTTCACAACCTGCATTCATTGCACTGCCGACCTGGGCCGGAACGAGGCGATCGAGCACTTTCCGGTCGGCTCGAGGCTGGCGTTCGACCCCGCGAAGGGTCGTCTGTGGGTGGTGTGCCGAAAATGCGAGCGGTGGAATCTGTCGCCTCTCGACGAGCGGTGGGAGGCGATCGAAGAGGCGGAGCGCCGGTATCGTGACAGTCGGCTTCGAGTGACCACCGACAACATCGGGCTCGCACGTTTGCGAGAAGGGCTCGACCTCATTCGCATCGGCGAACCCCAACGACCTGAGATGGCTGCCTGGCGTTATGGCGATCAGTTCGGCCGTCGTCGTAAAAAACAGTTGCTGGTGACCGGTGCGTTGGTGGGAAGTGCGACCGCCATTGTAGGCGGCATCGCGTGGATTGGCGTGAGTGTGGGGTCGTTCGCGGGCATTTACGCCAACGGCCAACTGTGGGAGAGGCTTATTCACGGTCGCCCTAAACAGCTCGTCGCACGCGTGCGTGACGCGAACGGCGCCACACTGTTGGTAGAGCGACGGCAGGCGCGCATGAGCGTCATTGAACGCG
>JANXUN010000304.1 GCA_025356185.1 Gemmatimonadaceae bacterium | reverse complement strand
AACACGTCGCCGACCGCCATCTACGCCACGTACCAGAAGCTCGACAAAAAGATCTGGGTGAAGGGTGCCGACATCGCCCTCGACATGGTCGCCACCGATCAGATCACCCTCGAAGGCACGTACTCGTGGCAGAATCAAAATGTCTGGGACGACATTTTGATCGGCGGCGTGCCATTCATGTCGAACTCGGCGAAATCACGCGGTTCTGTTGGTGCCCGTTATCGCGACGAGGCCAACGGCATGGGCGCGGAGATTCGCACGCATTTCAACGAAGCCTATCCGGTGAGCTCGGGTGTGTTCAGCACGAACGTGGCCTACGCAATCGCGGCGGGGAACACCGGCGCCGTGCCTGCGACGACCGCGACGGGCTACAACAAGTGCTCACCCGCGGCCGCAGGAACATTCTGCTATGCGGATGTTCAGTCGGCGTTCACGCTCGACCTGCAGTTCAACAAGAAGTTCGACGTCGGTCTCGCGCAAAAGTTGAGCTGGACGCTGGGAGCGACGAATATTTTGGACAAAAAGCTGCACACGTTCCCGGGCACGCCGGATATCGGCCGCATGATCATGACGCGCTTGCAGTACACGTTTTAGTCCACGCACGCAGGCGTCGTGTCTCCCGCGACGTTCGTATCAGTGCAGTCAAGAACGGGTGGTGCGTCTTACGACGCGTCACCCGTTCTTGATATGTTGCGCACATGATTCTGCTCGACCCGCTCGCTCGACCCGTTATCGGTCATCGCGGCAATCGCGCACACGCCCCCGAAGACACCATTCCGTCGCTGCTCGAAGCGGTGGCACTGGGTGTTGATGCCTTGGAGTTCGATGTGCACGTGTCTAGCGACGGCCACCTAATGCTGATGCACGACGCAACGCTGCATCGCACCACCGATCAAGTTGGCGCGCTCGCCACGCGAACACGCGCGCAGTTAGAACAGATCGATGCGGGCTATCGATTCACCCGCGACGGCGGCGCATCGTATCCGTGGCGTGGCCGAGGTGCCACGATTCCCGCGTTTGACGATGTGATCGAGGCGTTGCCCAGCAGTCTGCCGTTTATCATCGAACTCAAGACACCGGCCGCAACCGAGCCGGTGCGCGCCGCCGTGCGTCGCCATGCGCTCTCAAAACGCATCATCGTTGCCGGATTTAGCGCGAAGTCCGTGCGACCGCTGCGCAATGCGGGCTTTGCCATTGGCGCGAGTACGGGCGACGTGGTGCGCGCATTGCCGCGCGCGTTTCTAGGATTGGACGTGACGCCGACATGCGATGCTTTTTGCATTCCGCCGTCGCACAACGGCATCCCCGTGCCAATCGCCGCGCTCGTGCGATCGCTCGCGAAATCCAAAACGGTAACACATGTCTGGACGATCAATGATCCGAAACATGCGTTGCGTTTGTGGTCTCAGGGCGTGAATGGCATCATCAGCGATGATCCTGGCGCGATACGCGCGGCGCGTCGCTAGTCGCGCACACCCAGCACGCCGATTGATACTCGCGCTGCAGTAAACGCCAACACCCCTGCGAGTAGTATCGCCACGAGCGCGACGGCCAAACCAGGTGCCGGAAAGATCTGACCCAGCTGCGACACCAGTCTCCCGAATGCAGGATTTGGCGCGAGTCGCACGAGGAGGATCGCCCATGCCAGACTCGCAGCGACGGCAATGTCGCCGGGTGCGCGAGACGTACGCTGCGCGGCGGCATAGACCGCTGCGCACAGCGGCACGGCAAGCCAGCCACCGAACCACGTGCCGGCGGCCACGACAATCGCCGAAAGCATCACAGTCAGTATGCGCATTAGTGACCTCCTCTTTTCGGAGTGAGCGTCAACTGCGCGCGTGTAGTTATCGACGAGAGTTGCGACTCGCTCGTCGGAAGTCGCAGCGTGTCGAGCTTTCCCTCGCGCCACGATGCCAGTCGATCATCGTAGCGCACGCTCAGCGGATTCCCGGACTGGCCACCCGGATACGTTGCCCACGCACGACGCGGCGTCGACATCTCGACCACCATGCGCCAACTCGGCCCATGTTTGCCATCGCCAGTGCTCGGCCAAATCGTCGCTGACCCACCCTGTACGGGAATCTGTCGGCGCGAAAACGGAGCGAGCCGGAGCACATGATCGATGTTTGCGAATCGCACGTGATCCCACCGCCATCGATCGTCGGTGGGTTCACCGCGCGCGCGAACAATTGAATCCAACGCCGCGGACATCGCCGAGCGTAATATGTCATCGCGATGCTCGACGCTCGGCGTGCGCTGATCATCCCACCACTTGGACAGCGAGTCGGTCAGTAACACGGCGGTCATCATGTCGTTGGGAATCGACACGCGTCCGCTGTCGGCTCGAAACTCATCCCACAATTGCACCGTCATTCGTCGCATGACTTCCTCAAACAGTACGGCGCGACGGTTGTCGCGCGTGTAGCGCATGTCCCACTCGCCCAACAGTTGCGCCGTGCGAACGGCAAGTGAATCGCCACGCGCACCGGCAGCCAATAGGTACGGCATGAATTCCTCGGCGCGCGCACTCGCGGGATCCGTCTGAAAACGGCGCATCGCATCAGGCGTGACGGTCGAATCATTGCGAAGCAGTCGATTGATATTGATCGCTCTCCACGGACGCTCCCAGCTGGCGCCAAAATATCGCGGCTGCACGAGCGGATCGAATGGTTCTTGGTTGGCGGAAACGAGAAAGCCTTGCCGCGGTTTCAGCGATTGCGGGTAGTCGGCGACCGGC
Source organism: Gemmatimonadaceae bacterium (assembly GCA_025356185.1). Lineage (GTDB taxonomy): Bacteria > Gemmatimonadota > Gemmatimonadetes > Gemmatimonadales > Gemmatimonadaceae > Gemmatimonas. The sequence goes on along the minus strand of JANXUN010000304.1, from coordinate 4,436 downwards.
CAGTTGCCGACCCAGTCGTTCGATGATTTCGAGCCGTCGCGCAGAACGTCACCGCGTCCATTGTCGGGTCGCAACGGATAGCGTCCGGTCGAACGAATGCCGATGGCACCGGTTGTGTCGGCGGTGAGCATGTTCTGCGCAGGCGCATCGTACAGTGCGGCCATGCCATCGAGAAATTGCGCGGATGTTTTCGCACGTGAAGCTGCATCAAAGCCTTCTAAGACGCGCATTGATTCGAGCACCGTCCAGCGCGTCGAAATCCACCGCGTGCCCACTTTGCGCAGCGGGCCGCGGTGATTGAATCGCAACGTGTCCACGTGAATCACGCGGCCCAGTTGATCGCGATACGTCTCCGGCCGGAGTCTGAGGTCATGCTCGCTCCCATCCATCGCGTACTTCGTGGGCGCATCAGCATTGGCCACGTCTTCGACATAGTAATCCATCACATCAGCGCCCGTGTTCGTGAACGTCCACGAAACCGCCTGCGTGAAACCAATGATGATGCCAGGTGCGCCAGGGATCGTGACGCCATATACGTCGAGTGTGTCGGGCACGACGAGATGTGCCTCATACCAAATGCTTGGCAGCGTGAGTTCTAAGTGCGGATCACCTGCGAGAATCGCATGGCCTGCGGCGGTTCGCGTCGACGCGACCGCCCAATTATTACTTCCGATGGCGTCGTCAGAATGCGACGGTGCAAAGGCGGTCAGCGACGCGAACAAGTTCGAAGGTGACGTGTTTAACAGGGCCTGCGCGTTTGCATCGGGCGCGCCTGGCGGTGGCAACTTCGTAGGCTGATACCGCGGCGCGCGCGCACCATTCGGCTGAATCGGCTCGACAATCGGCGAATGCATTGGAAAGAGCGCATCGGCCGCAACACTCCCAACTCTCGCCGCCGCCTGCAAATGCGTTAACTCGTCGCTCGACGATGCCAACGTCGCGCCCATGCGATTGAGCACATGCAACACATCGAGGACGCTTCGTTTGGTCGGAGCGCGCCCCAGCAATTTGTACTCGAGCGGATAGTCGCGTGGACTTAACCCGCGAATGAATGCATTCGCTCCTGCCACATATGCCGAGGTCAGTGCGAAGGTAGCCGTGGTGGTGTCCATGTGCTGCAGCCGATCTTCGGCCGACGACGGCATTCCGCTCGAGCGCGTGTCGCGATCGGCTTCGAGTGCGCGTGCACCGACCATCTCAGTGAGCGTTCCGCCACCAGCGCGCGCCACCAACTCCATCTGAAACAGTCGATCACGTGCGACCACATACCCAAGCGCGCGATATGCGTCGCGCACATTGCGGGCAAAGATGTGTGGAACAGCGCGATCGTCGTAGACAACGCGCGTGTCGGCGCCGAGTCCATCGAGTGCGTCCGTCGCGTTCGCCGGCAGCTCCGCGGTTGTGACCGCGCTCCAGATGCCGTTGGCAGGATCCAGTAGCGGACCAAGTGCAGGGAGCGGCCCAACCGGCCGCAGCGCAAACAACCCCACTCCGAGCAGCACGACTGCAGAGACTATGGTTCCGAGCAGCGAAGGTCGACGCATTGATGAGATCGAAGGGAGTGCGCACGCTTCTCAACAGAAGCAACGCAGTCAAGATGCGCCGCATGCGTGATTACGACCAGCGGTGCATAACGGCGGTGATGCACTTTCCAAAAACGCATTTATCGTGCTCGACATGACGAAACAACGACAAGCACTTGGCCTGCAAGGCGAACGCATCGCCGCCCGATGGTTGCTGCGCGAAGGATGGTCCGTCGTCGCCCATCGCTTTCGCAGTGGACATCGTGATGTCGATCTCATCATGCGGCGTGATCACGAGATCGCTTTCGTTGAGGTCAAAGCGCGTCGCGGCGAGGCCTTCGGATCGCCAGTAGATGCGGTCCACCACCGAAAGCGGCGGGAGCTGACAAAATCGGCCCAAATCTGGGTCGACCGGTACGGCGATGAGTCGTTTTCCTACCGATTTGACGTCGTAGGTGTCCTGATTTCGGACAGTATAGTACGGGTTCGGCACGTTCCGAATGCCTTTCCGATCAGTCGGGCAGCGTAAAAGTCGCAGTTGTCCACAACGCGGTTGCTTCGTATTTTATTCGGGTCTTGGTCCTGCTGGCGGTTCCGGTAGATTCTCGCGAGCCAGGGCATGGCAGCTTCACCTCTCAACTTCGGCGGTTCCCATGGCGGGCACAGTGATGGCAGACGACAAGCGCAAGGCCCTGGCGCTCGCGGTCGCACAAATCGAAAAGAGCTGCGGTAAAGGCTCAATCATGCGACTCGGTACCGACTCAAAAGTTCGAGTCGAAGCGATTCCAACGGGCGCAATCAATCTTGATGCGGCGATCGGCGTGGGCGGCATTCCGCGTGGTCGTGTCACCGAGATCTACGGTCCAGAATCAAGCGGAAAAACGACACTCTGCTTGCACGTTGTCGCAAACGCGCAGCGCCTTGGTGGCGTAGCGGCGTTCATCGATGCCGAACATGCACTCGATACGGAATACGCGAAAAAGCTCGGTGTTGACGTCGAGAACCTGCTGATCTCACAACCCGATACGGGCGAGCAAGCGCTCGAGATCTGCGAGATTCTCGTACGCTCAGGCGCCGTCGATGTCATTGTGATCGATTCCGTTGCCGCGCTAGTGCCCAAGGCCGAAATCGAAGGTGACATGGGCGAATCGCACATGGGACTGCAGGCGCGACTCATGAGTCAGGCGCTCCGCAAACTCACCGGTGCCATCGCTCGCTCCAAGACGTCGGTGATCTTCATCAATCAGTTGCGCGAAAAGATCGGCGTGATGTTCGGCAACCCCGAAACCACCACTGGCGGTAAGGCGCTCAAGTTCTACGCGTCGGTGCGACTCGACATTCGCCGCATCGGGCCTGTCAAAGAAAAGGAAGACATCATCGGCTCGCATGTCCGCGTCAAAGTGGTCAAGAACAAAGTCGCACCGCCGTTCAAGCAGGCAGAGTTCGACATCATGTACGCAGAAGGCATTAGCCACACCTCGCTGCTCGTCGATATCGGCTCCGAAGCCGGCATCATCGACAAAGCAGGTGCGTGGTACAGCTACGGCACGCAACGCATCGGACAGGGACGTGAAAACGCCAAGATGTTCCTGAAAGACAATCCGGTGCTGTTGGCCGAAATCGAAGAAAAGGTCAAGGTCGTGCTGGGTATCAAAACAGCCGACGTAGTGGCGCCAGAAGAAACGGAAGAGTAAACGCGACAACTGTTCAACAGATGTTCACGCGTGAGGGCCGAGGGGTCGCTCGCGGTGGGAAGAGGTGCCCGGATCACCTCGGCTCATCGTGAGTAGCCCCTCGGCTCTTTTTCCGTCCGATAATGAACCGTCCCCGAGCGAATCGCGCTCGACGGAATCCGGCGTGCTCGTCTCGGTCAAAGACCTTCGAGAATCGCCGCGCACCCCTGGGCGGTATGTCGTCACGCTCTCCGACGGCACGCAGTGCACCGTGAGTGTCGAAGCGCTCGCAAACGCCGGAGCGACTCGCATCGGCGCACAGTTGGACAATTCGCGCGTGTCCGTGCTCGTAGAGGCCGGCCAGATCACGGCACTGGTCGACCGCGCTCTCAATTACCTCGCGCTTGGCCGACGCACACGACGCGAACTCGAGCTCCGTCTGCGTCGCGTTGCGATCGGCAAAGTCCCCCCCGAGAAACGGCTCATCAATTTGGCGCTCGAGCGGCTGGAAGCGCGCGGTGTGCTGTCCGACGGCGACGTCGCGCGTGCAGAAGCCGCTTCGCGACTACGTCGAGGCGAAGCGCCAGCACGCGTTCGTCAACAGTTGCGAAAAAAAGGAGTGGATGCGCGCGAGGCAGACGCAGCAATCGCCGAAGCGGTCCAAGCCGATGGGTTCGATGAGACGGCTGCATGTTCGGCAGCGGCACACAAGAAATGGACGTCGCTGTCATCGCTCGAGCCACACGTCGCCCGTCGACGTCTTGCTGGATTTTTGCAACGTCGCGGCTTTTCTATCGGCGTCGTACATCGGGTGATCAAAGACGTCATGCGCGGGTAACGGCGTCCTGTAACCACGGTGCGTAAACCCGGAGACTTCACGTTGCGGGGCGCCTATATTTGTCCGTCTATGCTCGCGTCCGAAATCCGCTCCCGATTCCTGGCCTTCTTCGAGAAGAACGCCCACGCTGTCCGCTCGAGCTCCTCGCTCGTTCCGCAGGACGATCCCACTCTGCTGTTCACCAACGCAGGGATGGTGCAGTTCAAAAAGGTCTTCTTAGGGATGGAAGATCCGCCAGCGGGGAAGAGGCGCGCGACCACATCGCAAAAGTGTGTACGCGCTGGCGGAAAGCACAACGATCTCGAACAGGTAGGGCACACCGCGCGCCACCACACGTTCTTTGAGATGCTGGGCAACTTCTCGTATGGAGACTATTTCAAGCGCGACGCGATCAAGTTTGCC
>JANXUN010000265.1 GCA_025356185.1 Gemmatimonadaceae bacterium | reverse complement strand
TCCAATGAAAACGCAGCACCGGAATGCCGTACTGATCGACCACCGTCGGATCGATTTCGCAGTAGCTGTCTTCGTTGGGAATCATTTCACCGCGACCGTCAAAGTAGACATCGGCGCCGTAGAAACGGCGCGCGTCTTCTTTGAATTTCTTGCCATACGATCCACCGGTGCGCGATTCCAAATTATTGAACGCACCGTTGCCCGGCATGCCGCGTCCACCACCAAACTCCACGTGATAGCCGCGCGCAAATCCCAGCTTGCCCGCAAGCTGTTCCTTGTATTGCCACCACGGGATGTACATGTGCATCGCCGATGCACCTTCGTTGTTATACGGCGGCGAATTTTCCATCATCGGAATGTGACCACCTATGCCAGCGCCCACGGTGTCCATCAGATACTTGCCAACGAGTCCGCTGCTATTGGACATGCCGTTGGGAAACATGGTGCTCTTGCTATTCAACAAAATGCGCGCCGTCTCGCACGCACTCGCCGCCAATACGACAATGCGCGCTTTGACATGGCGATCGGTGCGCGTTGTTTTATCGATATAACTCACACCGTTCGCGTTACCCTTCGCATCGACGGTCACTTCACGCACCATCGCGTCGGGCACGATGTCCACATTTCCCGTTGCGAGCGCAGGCGGCAACAGCACGGTCGTTGACTGAAAATTCGCTTTAATGCTGCAACCATTTCCGCACGGCGTCGCGTAAAAGCACGCCATCCGGCTCAGCATCGATTGTTTGAGTACGCGCTGCGCGAGTGCGTTACCCGGATGCAATTTCGCCGGCAACGTGTTCGCGTTTTGACGCTGCGTCATGATCGCCAAGTGCGCCGGAATCACGGGAATGCCCATCGGCGTCGCGTACTTTTTCGTGAGCAGTTCAACAACGCGCGGCGCTGGTGGTGGTTGCAACACACCGGGTGATGAGCGCGGCGTGTTTTCCAAATCATCGTCGCCACCATACACGCCAATCAACATCTCGGCCTTATCGTAGTACGGCGCGAGATCTTTGTATTCGAGTGGCCAGTCGGCGCCTAATCCATCGCGCGTCTTGGGTTTGAAATCGTACTCACCCATGCGCAACGAAATACGTCCCCAGTGATTTGTGCGTCCGCCCAACATGCGCGAACGCCACCATCGAAAATCGGTGCCGGGTGCGTTGGTGTAGGGCTCGCCAGGAACGTCCCAGCCGCCGTCAACCGTCGCATCGTAAAAGCCGAATGGCTTTTCCTTGTAGCCCGCGCCACGCAGCGGCGCTTCGCGCGGCAGCTTGAACATCGGCGTCTCGCGCACCGGGTCGTACGTGCGACCGGCTTCGAGTACCAACACTTTGAGACCGTTCACCGCAAGTTGATACGCGGCCATGCCTCCACCAGCACCTGAACCCACCACGATGACGTCGTAGTTGGTTTGCGATTTCGGACTGCTTTCCATCACCTGAGAACGCTCCGCTGGGGGAATCGGTGAAGCCTCGGGTCCAATCTATGGTGCGTCTTCGCTGTTACCTCGACGCTATTCCTTCGGCAACCGATACGCCAGATCGTACGAGTGCACGCCGCCGGCAATTACGATTGAGAGCTCACCAACAATGCCAACCAGCGCTCCGGTACCAGAATCCGGCACGACTTCAATAGAAAGCGATTGGACACCTCGATCGCTTAAGCCCCGGTGATACATCGCGAACGTGCCCTCGCGTCCATCTACTGATCCGCGAACCCGTTCAACCGCCACATACGCCGCCGACCCCTTCATACTCGTCATCGCGGTCAGCATCTCACCGCTGCTCGTACCGTCAATCCCGCCGCTCCATGTCTTGGCGATCGACAATCGTCCCATCGCCGTTTCGTCCGGAGTGCCGTCCGTATGTTGCGGAGTCAGCGATACCGTGAACGTTCCGATCGCGTGAAGTACTGCATCAGTCATACAAATTCGGTCATGCTGTCTGCTTCCGACTACCCGATTCAGACAGGCGTTTCAGAGAGCGTTGCGCGTGCGCAATATTAACGCTCGTCGCGCTTCGGCCGTACCTTTCAATAGCACACGGTCGCGTGACCGTCCTCCTTTTCCGCCTTCGCAGTCCAGGACTCCGATCGTGAACCGAACTGCTCTCGCCGGTGCGCTGGCCCTTATCGCTCTGGCCGCCCCGCTTTCTGCGCAGAATGCTCCAAAGTCCAAACCCGTCTCGAAAGGCACCGAGAAAGTCGTGTGGTGGGACGAGGGGCCAAAAACGTGGGCACCGCGTCCAACGACGTCCGAGATCACGGCCAACGATCTCCGCACGCGTCTCTACCAGTTTGCCGATGATTCCATGCTCGGTCGCAAGATCGGTGAACTCGGCAACGTCAAAGGCACCGACTACATCGCACGCGAATTCAAGCGGCTTGGCCTCAAGCCCGCGGGTGATAACGGCACCTACTTCCAGACGCTCGACTATGGACCCACAGGATTTGATGCGGCGTCGTCCAAGTTGACCATTGGCGGAAAGGCGCTCAATACGAAAATCGATTGGGTGCCCAGCGCTCCGACCGCTGGCAACGGCTTTGGTGATCGCGCGTCGCTCACCAACGTGGCCACCGTGTATGGCGGCAAGTACGGCGACACGACCGTGAAGCTTGATCCGGCCATGGTTGCCGGAAAAGTTGTCGTCTTTACCGCGTCACCAGGTTCGATGACGGGAACCGGTGGAGGTGGACGGGGCGGCGCGGCGCCGACGTCGTTCGTCGGCTGTGCCGATGTACCCAACAAATTTGGTGCGGCGAACG
>JANXUN010000175.1 GCA_025356185.1 Gemmatimonadaceae bacterium | reverse complement strand
CCCACCGCCGAACACGCTTCGCTAGCGGTTGCGGCCGATGCTGCGCGTGGAACGGGGAAACGCGACTACGTGCAGCAGATGTTTTCGGACATCGCACCGCGGTACGACCTGCTCAATCACGTGCTGTCGATGAACATCGACAAAGGGTGGCGCGTGAAGGCGATCGAGGCGCTGGCGTGGTGCGAAAAGCCAGGGGGCCGCTACTTGGATTTATGCGCGGGCACGCTGGACGTGGGTGCTCTGCTCACGCGCCAGCGCGGTTTTACGGGATTTGTCGTTGGCGCGGATTTCGCAGTGCCGATGTTGCAACATGGGAACGGCAAAGCGCCGCGCGAACTGTTGTCTCCTGTTGGTGCCGATGCGTTGGCGCTGCCGCTTGCCGACGCGAGTTTGGACGGCGCGATTGTGTCGTTTGGTATTCGGAACGTTGCCGATTTGGACGCGGGACTGCGCGAAGTGCGACGCGTGCTCAAGCCCGGTGCACGGTTTGTCATTCTCGAATTTTCGACGCCGAGCAACGCGATGGTGCGCGCGGGATATCAGGCGTATTTCCACAACGTGTTGCCGTTGATTGGACGACTGGTGAGCGGGCACAAGTCGGCGTACACGTATTTGCCGATGAGTGTGGCACAATTTCCTACCGGTGATGCGTTAGCTGAACGGATGCGACGCGCGGGGTTTGCGACGGTCACGTGGCAGCCGCTCACGTTGGGCGTGGCCGCGATTCATGTGGGGCGCGCGTGAGCGTGAGACGCAGGAGCGTGATGCGCGCGCTCTGCATGATTATGCAACAACGTTTTCGGGATTTTCATGTCGCTTGATACGCTGGCCGAATTCATAGAAGCGATTGACCGCGTGGGCGAATTGCATCGCATTAGTGCGCCGGTAAGCGTGCATCTCGAAATCACCGAGATTGCGGATCGCGTGTCAAAACAGGTTGGCGGTGGCAAAGCGCTCTTGTTCGAAAAGCCGGTGTTGCGCGACGGCTCTATTTCGCCGATGCCCGTCGCCATCAACCTATTTGGCAGCATGAAGCGCATGTCGCTCGCACTTGGCGTTGCATCGCTCGACGAGATCGGCGCGCGCATTACGGCGTTGATGGACCTGAAGGTGCCCGACGGGTTCATGGGCAAGCTGTCGTTGCTGCCGCGATTACTTGAGATCTCGAAGTTTCCGCCGCGCATCAAATCGGGCTCGGCGTCGTGTCAGGAAATTGTCTGGCGCGGCGATGAGATCGATCTCGACAAGCTGCCGATTCTCACCTGCTGGCCCGAAGACGGTGGACCGTATCTCACGATGACGGCCGTGATCTCTAACGATCCCGCGCGCAACATTCGGAACGTCGGCATGTATCGCGTGCAGCAGTTGGATATAAAGTCAGTCGCGATGCACTGGCAGCGTCACAAAACGGGCGCTGAACACATGCGGCAAATGGCCGAGCGTGGCGAAAAGATGCCGGTGTGCGTGGTGATTGGTTGCGATCCGGCCAGTATGTATTCGGCGAGTGCGCCGTTACCGCCAAACATTGATGAGTTTTTGTTTGCGGGATTCTTGCGTCGTGATCCCGTGCGGTTGGTGAAAGCGGTGTCGTGTGATTTGCAGGTGCCGGCCGATGCGGAGATCGTGATTGAAGGGTTTATCGATCCCGCCGAAGCGCTGGCTGTCGAAGGGCCGTTTGGTGATCACACGGGATTTTATTCCGAAGCGGATCTGTATCCGCGCATGCACATCACTGCGGTAACGATGCGAAAGAATCCGGTGTATGTGACCACCATCGTTGGGAAACCACCGATGGAAGATTTCTATTTAGGTCATGCGACCGAACGCATTTTTTTGCCGTTGTTGAAACTCACGACGCCGGAAATCGTGGATTATCACATGCCCGCCGAGGGCGGGTTTCACAACCTCGTGTTCGTGTCTATAGATAAGAAGTATCCCGGGCATGCGGACAAGGTCATGCATGCGCTGTGGGGGCAGGGGCTCATGTCGCTGGCGAAGGTAATTGTGGTGGTGGATAAAGAGATCAACGTGCGCAATCCCATCGAGGCGTGGTGGGTGGCGTTGAATAACATGGATCCTGAGCGAGACGTGCGATTTACGATGGGGCCCGTTGATGTGCTTGACCACGCGAGCCGCGCGTTTACGTACGGCAGCAAGATGGGTATCGATGCGACGCGCAAATGGCCCGAAGAGGGTTTTACTCGCGCGTGGCCCAAGGTTATTGGAATGGACGACGGTACCAAGCAACGCGTGGACGCGATGTGGAAGACGCTTGGACTCCCACCGATGGAGCGCACGTGAGGTTGATGCGATGAGTGTTGCGAAAACACCGGTAACGCCGCCGCGTGGCGCGCGTGATGGTCAGCTGATTGACGGCGGTTCGTTGGCCGTGCGATTAGCCAACTTTGTGAAGCTGCCGCATACGGTGTTTGCCATGCCGTTTGCGTTAGTGGGCGTGTTGTTCGCGAGTACGATTGTGTCGGTCACGGCGCGCACGATTGGCTGGGTCTTGCTCGCGTTTACCGCGGCGCGATTTGCAGCGATGGGGTTTAATCGCATTGTCGATCGTGATGTCGATGCGGTGAATCCGCGCACACAGAATCGCGAACTGCCGCGTGGCGCGCTGACGCTCACGCAGGCAAAAGTGTCGGTGTTGGTTGCGTCGCTGCTGTTTGTGTTCGCATCGTGGGAACTCAATCCGTTGTGTGCGGCACTGTCGCCGGTCGCGCTGTTATGGGTGCTGGGCTATAGCTACACCAAACGATTCACGCGCTGGTCGCACGTGTGGCTTGGATTGGGCTTAAGCATCGCGCCGGTTGGCGGATATCTCGCGATGACGGGCGCGTGGAGCACGCCGTGGTGGTTGTTGTGCGTGTTAGCGATGGTGGTCGTCACGTGGAGCGGCGGCTTTGACATTTTGTATGCGTTGCAGGATGCGGATTTTGACAAGGCCAACGGGCTGCATTCGATTCCGTCGTCGATTGGAGTGCCGAACGCGATTGTGTTGTCGCGCACGCTGCATGTGATCTCGGTACTGTGTCTCGCGGCGGTCGTGTTCGCGCATCCGTTTGGTATCGCACCCCTCGCGTCGCAACGCATTTTGTGGGTGGGCGTTGCTGGCGTAGCGTCAATGCTCATATGGGAGCATCATTTGGTGAAGCCGAACGACCTGTCCAAGCTGGACGCGGCGTTTTTCACGATGAATGGTATGATCTCGATCGGATTTCTCGCTGTCGTACTCGCCGCGCGTCTCGTGATCGGGTTCGCATTGTGAGTTTCGTCCCAGCGGCGTCGCGCGCTCCAATCGTGTTCGCGATCACGGGTGCATCAGGCGCGCCGTATGCGGTGCGGTTGCTGCAGCAACTCGTTGTACAGCGCATCCCGACCTGGCTGATAGTTTCCGGTCACGGGTTTCGACTGCTTGAGACCGAGTCGAACGTGTCTGATCTCGCGGCATTGCGCGAGCGAGCTGGTGCGGCCGACTTTGACGCCTGTGTCACGGTGTTTGACGACAATGACCGCGGTGCGTCGCCCGCATCGGGGTCGGCCAAATCGAGCGGTATGGTGATTTGCCCGTGCTCGATGGGTACCGTCAGTGCCATCGCGCATGGTTCGTCGCGATCGCTGATTGAACGCGCTGCCGATGTGGCGCTCAAGGAACGTCGTCGTCTAATCGTTGTACCGCGCGAAACACCGCTGTCGCTGATTCATTTAGAGAACTTGGTGCAGATCACGCGGGCTGGTGCGACAGTGATTCCAGCCGCACCAGGGTTCTACCACCAGCCGACGTCGATCAGCGAGCTCGTCGACTTTATCGTCGCACGAGTGCTTGATCATTTGGATGTTGAACACACGCTCGGCCGCCGATGGTCGAGTGAATAGCGCGTTTACACTATAGAAACGTGTGTAGAACTGATGACGGTGTACAATGTCTGGGATTGACCCCGATCTGTTACAGCGCGCGATAAAAGCTGAAAAGGCGCGCGCGCGTCGGTCGTTTGTGTTTGGTTTTCTTTTTGTTGCACTGCTTACCATGCCGATCGGCTATTTCCTAGCACGCCTTGATGGTTTTGAGGGCGTTGATCGGTGGACGGTTGGCGCAGGTATCACGGTCGCGCTGTTGGCGGCGGCGACCGCTGTTATCAAGGTTATGCAATGGTTGGCGTCGCATATGGCGATGTCATTCCTGCAACCTGGCGGATCAGGCCGCGGAGGATCGAACACGTCGCGCGCCGAAGCGCTGGCGGCTGCGGGACTAATCGAAGAAGCCACCGCCGAGTTCGCGGCGGCGCGGGCGATCGACGGCGATTCTATCCAGTCGCTGCGCGTGGAGGCGGAGTTGAATACGACGGCAGCGGGAGATCCGAAGCGTGCAGAAGATCTGTTCTTGCGGATTCGTCGCGATCCCAACGTGACGCGATCGCAAGAACTGTATGCGTCGCATCGGCTGATTGATTTGTATATCGGGCCTCTCGCGGATCAGGGGCGCGCTATGGTTGAGCTTCGTCGCATGGCGGACCGGTTTCCGGATACGGTCGACGGGCAGGGCGCGTTGGCGGAATTGAATCGGCGGAAAGCGGACGGCGTCGAGTGACGGGAGAAGGGAGACCGGAGACGGGAAACGAACGGCGAGACCGAAGACGGGAGAGTGAAGACTGAATCAATTGTTTCCGTGTAGATTGCACGTGTGATGATCATTGGTCTTATCTCCGACACGCACGGACTCGTGCGCCCCGAAGTCTTCCAGGCATTGGCGGGCGTTGATCTCATTTTGCATGCGGGCGACGTCGGGCCTACTGATGTGCTTACCGAGCTCTCAGCGATTGCTCCGGTACGCGCCGTGTACGGCAACACGGATTCGCCGGGGCGCACGGATCTCGTCGAAACGATCGACGAGATGTTTGAGCAAGTGCGCGTGGTGGTTACGCATGGACATCAGATCGTTGGACTGAATCCGCCGCGGTTAGTTGGCGCGTTTCCCAAGGCTGATGTGATTGTGTACGGTCACACGCATCAACAAATCATTGTGCGCGCCGCGCGCCGCATTGTAATTAATCCCGGTGCAGCGGGGGCACGGCGATTCAAGTTGCAGCCGTGTGTTGGGAAATTATTTATTGATAAGCGCACGGTGGATGCGCAGATCATTCCGCTGTTTGCGGAGGAGCACGAGGAGAATGTCGACGAGATTGAAGAGGGCGGCTGATTCAGTTACGAGGTGCGAGTTTTAACTGCACCGGTTCACCACAGTTCACAGATGACAGTTGCGAGCATCCAGCGGCCAGTTTGAACAGCCCAGTTACGAGCTCCAGCATATAAAGCTCATCGCTCACAACTGGGTTGGTGCAACTGGCAACTCGCTGCTCGCAACTGTCCGCTGTGAACTTCAGTTGACTGAGGCTGTTAGAACTGACACCTGGTAACTGACTCGCAGTTCACTCCGCAGTTAACGACCGCAATGCGTCGACGACCGAACCGTGCAACCGTCCGGCGTTATTCGCTCGAAACCATTGCTCCACCATGAGCACTTCATCGAGTTGATCCGGCGCGATCCCGACCGCACTCACCGGCGGTGCTCCGCTCGCGCGTTGTAACATCGTCACCGCACCAAGATCCGTGCAGCGCGCGTCCATCGTCACGCGTCCGCCGCGAACGAGATACAGCCAGTCGTCGCCATCACGTCCGCGCACCGCGTATACGCCGTCAGGACGCGAGATTGACTCTCGCACGCGCTGCAATTGCAACTCGAGTTCCTGCAGCGCGGCCAACCGATCGCGCAACCATCCGGCCCGCTCATACGACAGCGACGCACTCGCCGACGCCATGTCTTTGAGCAGCGCTTGCTGTGGAGAATCGTCGCGTCCTTCGAGTACTGCGCGTGCGCGCGTGACCTGTGTGTCGTACTCAAACGCACCGACGGCACCAACACATGGCCCTAGGCAGCGGCGTGTTTCGTAGCGATGACATGCTGGTGTGCGCGCGAGTGCAGGATATTGCACGTCGTCAAACAGCTCGACGGCATCACGCATAAACATGCGAACGGTGTCGGCACAATCACGCAGGCCTAGTGCGTCGTTCAACACGCGCAGCGCTTGCACGAGTGGCGCGCGACTGGTGAACGGACCAATCATTGTCGCGCGACCAAGCGCCGCCGCGTACCCTGTTGTTCGAGAACGGATGGCGACACTCGCACGTTGCACTTTGAGGCGCGGAGCGAGCCCATCGCTTACCGTAATCACCCACCATTTTTCGAGCGGGCGCGCCGATCGCACGTTGTAACGCGGCAGGTGCGCGCGAATGAGCCGCACTTCGCGCAGCAGCGCGGCGAATTCGCTGGAGGTGGTTTCCCACTCGATGCTGGCCGTTTCACGCAGCATGCGCGCGTGGCGATGTGCCGGCCACGGCAATCGAAAGTACGAGAGCAACCGCGTGCGCAGCTGCGTGCTTTTGCCGACGTACAACACATCGCCGTGTGCGCCGCGCATGATGTACACGCCCGGCACGTTGCGTGCGCCCGCACGCACATGTTCCCGCAGTCGAACGACGTCTGTTTCGCCCGATCCGACGCTTAACGAAAGCTGTTCGGCGAGCGCGTTCGCGTCAGATTTTCCGCTCGCGGACCTCGTGATCGCGGTGCGACCGCCGACACCCTTAGCGTTGGCAGGTGGCGCAGAAGACCGTGCCGCGGCCGTCGATCGCGTGGGTCCCCACGAGGCGGCGCTCGCATCGTACGCACGCGAGCCCCGCACGACCGTAGGCGACCAACTGTTCGACAAAACGTCCTCGTTCACCGCGCGCGTCCCGATAGTCGCGAAAGCTCGTGCCACGAGCAGCGATCGACGCGGTAAGAACTTCGCGCAGCTTGAGCAGCAGCGTGGTCGCTTCGGTGTCTGACAGCGATCGTGCCTCGCGCGATGGATCGATGCCGGCGTGCCACAGCGCCTCGTTGGCGTAGATGTTTCCCACGCCGGCAAGTCGCTTTTGGTCCATGAGCGCGACTTTGACCGGCTGTTTTGAAGCCCGAATAAGTCCCGAAAACATAGGATCTGTGAGACGGGCGTCAAGGGGCTCGGGGCCCAGCGCCGATTGGTAGGCCTCAAACCGCTCTGCGGTCATGAGGGCGACGGTGCCCAGCCGGCGGACGTCTTTGTAGTGCAGATGACGACCGTCGGCGAGCGTGCAGCTCATGCATACATATGCAGCGTCGGTGGCGGCGAGTGGTTCTCCCGCGATCAGCAGTCCGCCAGTGAAGCGCGGCTGCACAACGAGATGCTGCACACGTTCATTCCGAGCGCCTTCCTGCGCTACGCCGCCTCGTGTCAACAGATCGATCACCACCAACTTCGCGCGGCGCCACACACGCGTGATGGTGGCGTGCGTTACCGAAGCAATGAACTCAGCAGCGGTTGCCTCGCGCAGCACATCGGCGCGCTGCACTTCAACCTGCGAAACCACGGCGCCGCGAACTTCCGCATCGAGATCGCGTGCGATGGTTTCAGTTTCAGGAAGCTCCGGCATTCCGCTCTGCGGCATCTCGCTCAGCGGCATCTCGCTCAGCGGCATCTCGCTCAGCGGCATCTCGCTCAGCGGCATCTCGCTGCCGCTCGGCTTCGCGCCACCCGATATCACGGCGATAAATCGCGCCGTCAAACTCAATGCGGGCTGCCGCCTCACGTGACGCGCGTTGTGCGTCTGCAAACGATTCAGCGATCGCAGTCACTGCGAACACTCGGCCACCACTTGTGCGCAATACGCGATCGCTATCGCGCGTTGTTCCCGCGTGAAACACGCGAATGCTGTCGCTGAACGACGGCAGTTCGATCGCGTCGCCTGCACGTGGCGTGTCGGGATATCCGTCGGCCGCAACGACTGTGGTCACTGACGCACCGTTGCGCCATGCAAACGGTGTTGTCGAGTGAATGCGCGCCCCCCGTGCAACGGCGAGCATCGGCTCCAGCAAACTGCTGTTGAGCATCGGCAAGATCGTTTGCGTTTCCGGATCACCAAATCGGCAATTGAACTCGACGACCTTGGGACCTTCTTCGGGCGTGAGCATAAGCCCCGCGTACAACAGTCCCGTGAATGGACTGCCTCGACGCCGCATCGCATGTAACGTGGGCAAGAAAATGCGCTCGGTTACATCGTCGACAAGCTTGGGCGTACACATCGAGACTGGTGTGTAGGCGCCCATGCCACCGGTGTTGGGGCCATTGTCGCCGTCAAGCAGTCGTTTATGATCTTGCGCGCCGAGCATCGGCAACACGTTGTGGCCGTCGGTGATTGCAAACAACGACAGCTCTTCGCCCGTCATGAACGACTCGACCAAGCATTCGTTGCCCGCGTCGCCAAACGCTTTGTCGTCTAAGATGCGATCGATCGCAGCATATGCTTCGTCGACGGTCGTGCACACAATCACGCCTTTGCCGGCGGCGAGTCCCGACGCTTTGATCACGACGGGTGCACCAAATCGCAAACGCACCGCCTCACGCGCACCGGCAACAGTGCGATGTGTTTCGGCGAGTGCCGTTGGGATGCCGAACGTGAGCATCATGGCTTTCGTATCGGCCTTTGATGACTCGACCTTTGCGGCTTGTGCAGTTGGACCAAACACCGGAATGCGCTCTTGCTGCAGCATGTCTACCAACCCTGCAGCGAGCGGCGCTTCCGGGCCAACGATTACCAAGTCGGCGCGCTCGTGCTGCGCTAAATGCACGAGCGCAATGGTGTCGCTTGTTGCGACCGGTGCAATCCGCGCGAGATCGGCGATACCGGGATTTCCCGGCGTCGCGATCAGGTCAATCGTCGTGTTTTCACGCGAGAGCGCGTCGGCCAGTGCATGTTCGCGGCCACCGCCGCCGACGATCAAAATCTTCATCCGCGCAAGTTAACGCGACGGCTTACCCGACGTGCTACCCAGCGGCGGACTTGAACGCTTCCTTGAACGCGTCTGCCGCGCGGTTAAGGGCGTCGCCCACACTCTGCGCGGCGGCCTTGGCCTGATCTGCGTAGTAGTCTTTCGCGTCGCGCATGTCGTCCAACAACGGACGTTCAGCTTCGGAACCGCGACGAATGTATTCGCCAGCGACGATCGCGCCGTACGCGCCAGACTGCTCCCAGCGGCGAAGCTCTGCCGCACGCACGGTGTGAAATGGATGCTCGCGCAGTGCGGTGTTGAGAATTTTCAGAATGCTATCCCACGCGGTGCCACCCAACTCGTACTCGCTTGCCTGCGCGAGATACGTGTCAAGATCGATGTCGTCGCCGTTGGCATGACCACCCGCCAACTTGAGAAACGTCATGAGACTTGCGCGCGGATCTTGTGTGCCGAGCATGCCGGCGCGATCGGATGACAGCTCTGATTTGCGGTGCCATTCGAGCAATGCGAGTTGAAACGGCAGCAGTGCAATCGATGCGAGCAATGGCAGCGCACTCATGCCAAAGAACAACACAATGAGTGCAATCGTGCGGTACGTCGTGTGTCCCGCCATGATGTGGCCGATTTCGTGCGCGAGCACGAAACGCTGTTCGTCGTCTTCAAGGAGTTCGAGTGTACCTGAACTGATCACGATAAACGGATTGCCAAATCCCACTGCGCCGGCGCTCACGATTGGCGTTTGCGTGACGTACAGCTGG
>JANXUN010000147.1 GCA_025356185.1 Gemmatimonadaceae bacterium | reverse complement strand
AGTTCGCGACGGCGTTGCATAACCAGCAGACTCCGCGCCGCACGGTGCAGCTTGCATCGACGACGGCGACACCGAATCGTTGGCGCACCGTCGCGCTCGCAGCGATGGGCACGACCGTGGTGGTCGCAGCGCTCGCGGGTTGGCGCATGCGAAGCGACGCGACGCGTTCACAAAATGCGGGAAGAGTGGAGTTCGCGTTCCGTGCAAATACGGGATCGGTGGAACGCGCGTTGCTGGCGATTTCCCCCGATGGACGACGCATTGTACAACCCGACAAAGACTCAAGTGGGCGTTGGCAGCTCGTTATGCGCGAGCTTGGCTCGACAACGGTGTCGCGTATTACCGGCAGTGAAGGCGCCAGCGAAGTGGCGATCTCATCGAACGGTGACTGGATTGCGATGCTCGTCGATGGAAAGTTGCGAAAGATGCCGACGGCTGGTGGGCCGTCGACACCGGTGGCCGATAGCGTGACCGCTGGTGGTACGTGGACCGCCGATGGCTCGCTGATCTACTCGCGCGTTTATCAAGGCTTGTGGCTCGTATCGCCGACGGGTGGCGCACCCCGCAAGCTGACAACGCTTGACAGCGCTCGGCGTGAGTTTCAACACTGGTATCCGCAAGAGCTTCCGGGCGCAAAGGCGGTAATCTTTAATAGCTTCAGTACGCCGCTCGCACGATCGCGCATTGAAGCGGTTGAATACGCGACCGGCAAGCGCACGGTCCTCATCGACGGCGCGTACTTCGCACGCTATGTGCGCAGTGGACACCTGCTGTTCATGCGTGAACATGCGCTCTTTGCGGTACCGTTCGATGCGACAACGCTCAAGGTGCTCGGCGCCGCCGTGCCCGTGGTCGACGACGTGGCCGGAAATTTTACGGATGGAACAGCGGGCTACGCCGTCTCGGAGAATGGCACGTTGGCGTATCTCAAAGAGTCGGAACTCACGGTACCGCGCAGAATGGTGTGGATCGATCGCGCGGGTAACGAAGAGCGTGCGCTATCGGATGCAGGACCGTGGGCTGAACCGCGACTGTCACCGGATGGTCATTGGATTGCTTTTACGCGAACGCAGCCGAACTGGCAGATCATGTTGTTCGATCGCGCGCGTCGTAATCTCACACAGCTCACGCACACGGATGGCGTCGCGTTTGACGCGACGTGGCTGCCCGACAGTAAGTCGATCATTCACAGCGTTGAGACTCCGGTCTATGATCTCCAGCGAACAGCAATCGACGGTACCAAACCGGACACCGTGCTGGTAAGCGGCCAAGACAAGATGGCCATGTCCGTCATGTCTGATGGCACGCGTTTGCTGTACCTCGAGGTTAGCGAGCTCAATCGTCTCATGATCAAGCCGATCGTTGGCGGCGCCGCCGTGCCACTCGACTTGCGTAATACGAGTCAGTTCTCCGGGCAGTTTTCACCAGAAGGGCGATGGATTGTGTACGAAGAAGTAAGTGAAAACCAGCAACCCATCGTGTACGTCCGCGCCGTCGACGGGAAAGGCGGTCGACGTCAGGTCTCGCAAGACGGGGGAGATCAACCCCGCTGGTCGCGCGGTGGCCGCGAAATCGTGTATCGCAAGGGCGCCGCGATGCTCTCCGCGTCGTTTGATCCGTCGACGGGCGACGTGGGCGTACCCGCGCTGTTGTTCAATAAGAAGACCGTGGCGCGTCTGGGGGGCGGGCGCACGTACAGCTACGATGTCACCCCCGACGGTTCGCGTTTTTTGATGGTGATCGCGGAGGAGCGCGCAAACGCTCAGCCTACCGTGGTTGTGATGAATTGGCTGGACGAGCTTGTGCGAAAAGTGCCGCGCTAAACGCACAATACATCGTGAACGATCATCTTGATGAGCGCACCCGCGCATTGACCGACAGCCTCTATGATCGCTACCACATCGAGCGCGAACTCGGCGCCGGTGGCATGGCGACCGTGTATCTCGCGCGCGATCTCAAACACGATCGTCAGGTCGCGATCAAAGTGCTCAAGCCCGAACTCGCGGTCGCGATCGGCGCCGAGCGGTTTTTATCAGAGATCAAGACGACGGCGAATTTGCAGCATCCGCATATTCTGGCGCTGCATGATTCCGGCCAAGTGAACGGCACCGTGTTTTACGTGATGCCGTATGTCGAAGGCGAGTCGTTGCGCGATCGGTTGGATCGCGAGAAACAGTTACCGATAGACGACGCGTTGCGCATCGCGGGCGAAGTGGCCGATGCATTGCAGTATGCGCACGAACGTGGCGTGATTCATCGCGACATCAAGCCCGAAAACATTCTGCTGCAGCGCGGCCACGCGGTCGTTGCGGATTTTGGTATCGCGCTCGCTGCGTCCAAGACGGGCGGCTCGCGCATGACTGAGACCGGCATGTCGCTCGGCACACCAACGTACATGAGTCCCGAGCAAGCGATGGGCGCGCGCGAAGTGGACGCGCGCACGGATATCTATTCGCTCGGCTGCGTGGTGTACGAGATGTTGATGGGTGAACCCCCGTTTGTGGGGCCCACGGCACAATCGATTGTTGCGAAGGTGATCACTGAAGCACCGCGTGGTCTCACCACGCAGCGACACACCGTGCCGCCGCACGTCGATGCGGCCGTGCATACATCGCTCGAAAAACTGGCAGCAGATCGGTTTCCGACTGCGGGCGCGTTCGCAGCGGCATTGCGCGACACGTCCGCATCGACGCGGGCGGCGCGACAATTCGCGACCGGAGCGATGTCGAAGCGATCGGCTGCGAGCATGATCGCCCGATGGAGTGCGGCGTCGCTGGTCGCTGTTGCCGCACTTGGCGCCGTGTATGTGTGGGGTCGTCAGTCGAACGCTGGTACATCGATGGACGCGGTGGCGATTTCGCAACGCACCTTTCGATCGCAATCCGTGTTTAACGCGCGGTATACCGCCAACGGCGATGCATTGGTGTTTAGCGGTGCCGAGAGCGGTACGTCATTGCGCATCTACACCGTGGGCTCGGCCTATCCCGAGCCGCGCGCCATCAGTGATTCGGGAACGCACCTGTTGTCTGTGTCGTCGAAAAACGAAATGGCCGTTCTCGTGAACGCGACACTACTGCATCATCGCGTGTTTGTCGGCACGTTGGCGCGCATGCCGGTAGACGGTGGCGCACCGCGCGAAATTCTCGCCGCTGTGCGCGAGGCCGATTGGTCACCCGATGGATCACAGCTGGCGATCGTACACGAGGTTGGCGGCAAGGATCGGTTGGAGTATCCGATTGGCACGATGTTGTACGAGACTTCTGGCTATCTCAGCGACATTCGCGTGTCGCCCGATGGTCAACGCATTGCCTTTCTCGAGCATCCGGAAAAGCTCGACGATCGTGGCAGCGTCGCCGTGGTGGATCTCAAGCGCGTCCACACGCAACTCACAAAGGAGTATTGGGGCGTGCAGGGCTTATCGTGGACGCCAGATGGTCAACGCATCGATTTTGGTGCGGCGTCGATCGCCGGCTTTGAAGAGCTGCACGAAGTGTCGCTACGCGGCGGCGCACACACGATTTTGCCGACGACTGGCAGCCTCACGGTGCAGGATATCGCGCGCGATGGACGTCGTTTGGTAACCCGTGACGATAAAGCACGGCACATGTGGCTTCGCTCGGCGCAGGATACCGCGCCAACCAACGTCTCGTGGATGGATGCGACGGTATTGCCAGTCATATCTGGTGACGGCGCTATGCTCGCGTTCTGCGACGTTTCGGAACTCGCTGGCCGAAGCTACGCCACGATGATTCGTCGGCGAGACGCCGCGACCGTGGTAAGAATCGGTGGTGGATGTCCGTCGGATCTCTCGACCGACAAAAAATCGGTTTTGAGTTTGATGCCAACGAATCCAGTGCAACTCATGCTGCATCCAACGGGCGCAGGTGAGTCTCGCCGTCTGGATCACGGCGAGCTTGAGTCGATCACGCGCGCCGCGTTTGTGGGCGATGGCACGCAGATCGTTATCTGCGGAAACGAACCCAAGCACGCGATTCGATGTTACCTACGATCGTTGGCAGACGGCGCGCTTCGCGCTGTGACGCCCGAGGGTGTTGGCAGTATGATCATTTCTCCCGATGGCGCGTTTATTGTCGTTGCGACTGCAGACAGTGGCTATCGACGATATAACCTGAGCGATGGAGCGTCGTTCGCGGTCCCAGGTGTCGCCGCGTCAGAGGAGGTGCTGCGATTCAGTTCCGACGGGAAGGCGTTGTGGACACGCCGCGCGAACGCGATTCCTGTGCGAGTTGATCGTGTGGACTTGTCGACCGGTACGCGCGTTGCGCTCATATCGCCTTTCGCCGCTCGCCTCCCCGGATTGCTGATGGTCGGGTCGGTGGCCCTCGCCGATGATCCGCGTAATTATGCGTACATCGAGACGGAGTTTATGAGCTACGTCTTCGAGATAAAGGGACTGCGCTAGTCGCAGTTCATGCCGACATCGCCGCGCTCGGCGCGCAGTACTTGTCAAACGCCGCCGTCAAATCCGCCGCGATTTCTGTCGCCGTGCGCCCTTCAATTCGATGACGGGGCAACATGAACACCACGTCGCCGTCTTTCATCAATGCAATGCTGGGCGAGCTTGGCGGATAGCCAACAAACAGTTCGCGCGCGCGTTCGGTGGCGGCGA
Source organism: Gemmatimonadaceae bacterium (assembly GCA_025356185.1). GTDB lineage: Bacteria > Gemmatimonadota > Gemmatimonadetes > Gemmatimonadales > Gemmatimonadaceae > Gemmatimonas. Next base: position 6,299 of record JANXUN010000147.1, on the reverse strand, counting down.
CGTCTTGTCCGGCGAACACTGTCGCGTTCACGTCGGGCTTGGTCGCGTGCTGCATCGCCATCGCGACAGCCGGACGCGCGTTGCGCGCGGCGCATCCACACACCGAATTCACGACAACCATCGCCGTGCCCTGCTGATCGACCAAGCGCGCGTCGACGTCTTGCACGGTGCGCAGCTCTTCGATGCCCAAACGCGTCAGCTCTTGACGCATCGGCACGAGGAGTTGCTCAGGATACATGCTATGCATAAGGATAGGTCTCATGGGACAGTGTTTAGAACGACGGAATGTCTTCGCGCGCCGTATCGCGCACGAGCGCTAAGATCGCCGCTTGCGGCACGACCAAATATTGATCGCCTTCAAACGTGATCTCGACCGCCGCTTTGCGAAAAAACAGCGCGTGATCACCGACGTGCGCTTGCATCGGCACGTAGCGCGCTTCACGATTTGAACCGCCCACACGCCACGGTTCTTCGCCTTGATCGGTGAGATCGGGGAGCGCCAGCCCAGGCCCCGTCGACACGATCTCACCGCTCTGCACCGCCTGACTGTCGATCGCCGTGGGCGGCAAATACAGTCCAACTTTAGTGCGCTGTTCACCGTCTTCGAGCTTGATCAAAACACGATCACCGACGACGAACAGACGTTTGTTGTTCTTGCTCATGTAACAAAGATAACTACAGACGGGAGACGGGAGTCCGGAGAACGCTACTCCGACCCTTCCGCTGCAGTTATTGCGCTGCGCTTTTCGTCACCACTACCGTCGTGCGCTCCAACGCCCAACCCTTGGTGCCTTCCTTGTACATCAGGTACACGACACCGTTGTGCCCGAAGCCGGCGATTGAACGCCCCACGGGGAGCCGCACGCGGTGCGTGAGCGCCCCTTTGTTGTTAATCACGTCGTACACCAGCTCACCAGCCTTGGATTGCGCCGAGGTTGTCGGCACGATCCAGAGATTGCCGTCCAGATCAGCCTTTGCCGCGCCGTTGCGAATGGCTGGATAGTAGTCGGCGATTTCCTTGAGCGGCACGTATTCGACCGTGATCGCGCCCATCCCGCCGCCCGGGCCACCGGGACCACCATCGCGTCCGCCGCCACGATCGCCGCCACGATCACCACCGCCACCGCCGCCACGATCGCCACCACCGAAGCCGCGATCGCCACCTCCACCGCCCGGCGGTCCTCCGCCACCACCCATGCCCATCTGGGCCATCAAGCCCTGCAAAATTGCCTCGTTACCCGCTTGCGCAGCCGCTGCCGGATTCGCGGCGCCGGCTTTCGCGTCGGCCACCGCTTTGTCTTGCACGGCTTTCGCGGAGTCGATCAGCGCCTGCTTGTCTTCGTCCGTGAGGCGCTTCCAATCAAACGGCAACTTGGGCGCCGACACCATCTTGCCATCGGGCTGAATCAGATCGATGTGGTAATCATGACCGCGAACCAACGCGATGGTTCCGTCGGACAGCACGGCCCACTCATCAACGATGTTGATCGGATTGATGATCAGCTTGAGCGACATCTTGCCGCTCGCGTCCAACACCATGTTGGGCCGATTGCCGCTCTGAACTTTGAGACGTCCGATCGTGTCGACGGCGCGCGTGTCAAAATTCGCGCGAAGCAGTGGCGCGGAATCTGCCACTTGAATCGCAGGCAACGCTTGACCCGGCACCGTGCCCGGCCCTTGTCCCGGCGGTCCGCCAAAACCAAATCCGCGTCCGCCACCCGGACCGATTTGCAGATTGCCGCGATACACCAAATTGCCTTTCGCATCAACGCCACTCGCGCTGCCCGCAAGCAAACGCAAATCATTGGGACGCGGCGCAGACATCACATGCGCGATCTTCCCCGTCGGATCGATGACCAACAGCGAGAGCGCTGTGCCATCAACAAAGAGCGAGGAGTCGGCGAGGTACGGAATGAGCGGTTGTGCACGCGGACCATACCCTTGTCCGCCAACTGCGACCGAGTCGACGACAATGAGCGGATTCGACAATGTGTTGTCGAGCACGACCAGTTGACGTCGAATGCCGTCGTTGACCAGCACGCGTCCACCAGCCAGTTGACGCACACTGAAGATGTTGCCGAAGTAGTTCGACGTCTTCGCTTCGACGGCCGACAGCTCGCGAATAGGCACGACCTGCGCATTTGCCGCGACTGAAATCAGCGCGACACCGAAGAATGCGCGAAACAGTTGCACAGCCGTGAGTCGTTTGTAAAACCGCATGTAGCGAGACATAGATAAACCTAGGTTATGAAGTGACGAGGCGATGCGTGGCATGATCGTCAAGGTGGGTGTCGTGTGAACGAACGGCCTATCGAATGAAGAACGCGCCACCGTCACCAGAGCTCGACGAGCGCAAGAACTTGAGCACGCGTTCGTCGAGATAGTTGGTCAACTGCAACGGCAACTTGCGCTTCTGTGAGGCGGTCAACAGACGCTTCACGTGCGGCACGAGCGTGATGAGATAGTCAACGGTCTGTTCGCGTGCTTTGACGTATTCATCGTACGCCTGTCCGCGATTGTAATTCTCCGGCAACGCTTCAAGCTTCACCGATACCGGTGTCCACAGCGCATCAGCCCGTTGCGTAAATGAGCGACTGAGCGACGACAAACTGTCGGCCTGCTGCCGCGTCAACTTGAGCGAATCCGACTGCTGCAGAATCAGCGCCATCGGATTGGGGATCGTGCTACTGCCCAGTGATTTAAGACTCGGCGCATTCAGCTTGGTTCCCTCGCGTCCACGTCCCACATCAAGACGCTGGGTCAATACTTGACGTTCGCGCGGCGATCCGATGTCAAACTGCACGCGAAGACTGATCAACGGAATCTGTCGATTCGTCGACTGCGTGGGTCGCGTGCTTCCGAAACGCTGATTGACTTCATACGTGTAACGTCGCGTGGTCGGATCGAAGCCGCGCACCAGAAACAGACTCGCATCAGGCGCGATAGACTGTCCCCATCCGTGAATGTTTTGTCCATGCGCGATGAGATCAGCCAACCCCAACGGATTGTTCACGGTGAAGTTCACGCTGGCGCGCTTGGGCAGTCCAATCTTTTGCGGATTGAACGCAAAGCTCAAACTGCTTGACGCCGTCCACGGTGACTGACAGCTGCCGCGCGATGCGAGCGCACCCATCTGACTGCGTAAGCACTTTTGCGCCGCTGCGTCGCCTGTGGCCAACAGCGTCGTCAACGCATTCTTAAATGTTGCATCCGTGCTCGTGGACGGATCGAACACAAACGCGCGGTCGTTCCCGCTGCTGCCGTCGCCGTTCACATCGCCGGAAATCGATGGCGTGAATCGTGCACCCGACTGGAACGCGATGTTCCAGGTGAGATACACGACATCAAAAATCGGAATGCTGTTGAATCCGAAACCGATGCTGTGCCGGCCTTGCTGCATCCCTTGGCCCCACTGCTTATCAAATGGATCGCTGACGGTACTGCTAAAGCCGCGGTACTGATCGCGCGTCGCCAACAGCTGATACGACACTTGCCACCGAAGCTTGGGATTCGCCGTCACGGGCTTGAGCGTGATGTACAGCTGCCGCGTATCCGAGCGCAGATCGGAGCGCTGCTCCGAGACGCGAAGGAAGTCCGTCGTGCGCCGCGTGTCCGTCGCGGCGATCGTGCCGGTGCGTGGATCAATGGCGGCAACGTTTGCAAACACGGGACGTCCGCCTTCGCTCGCGAGCGTAAATCGCTGCACGTCCGAAAAATTGCGGTCGACGGCATCGGCTTGATTGAGATTGAGCGAGTAGATCGTCGACACGCCAAGCGCAAATCGATTATCGAGAATCGGGCCACTCCAACTCAGACTACTGCGCCACGACTGCGACTGCGAATAGTCTTTGCCAAACAGGGTGACGTTGGGCGTCGCGTTCGAGAATTGTGAACCACTCGTACCATCAGCGCACGTCGTCGGAACGGACGCGAGGTTGTTTGCGTAGTCGCTCCACTTTGGCGTGGGCGTCGCAGGTCCGAGACAGGAGATTTGCTGTGTGGAGCTCGGAAGTCCGGTGCTGTTCACTGCGCCCGAAATGAGATCGGCCCCGCGCACATTCTGAAACAACCCTGCGCCGCCTTGAATCACGGCGCGCGGTGGACGCGCCGCACCAGGCACAAATGCGATCTGATCTTGGTTGCCGTAAAACCAACTGAAGCCAACACGCGGACTCACGACCACGCGATTGGGCACCACGTCGTTGCGCAATCCCAGCCGTTGTTCGACGAGCGGATTGGCAGTCGGCGATGTGAGAAAGTGATTGCCGTCGGCGCGCAATCCGTATTGTACTTGTACGGTCGTGCTTGGACGCCACGAATCGCCAAGCGACACGGAACCCGTCAACTGATTGCCGTTGAGACGCGGCGAGAACAGTGTCCGCGTGAACGACGCTGGCAGTCCCGCCTGCAGATCTGCGAGCGAGTTGTACGTGTACGTGCCGTACAAATTTGTGCTTTGGTCGGCAGTCGATTGCTCGGTGTGCAAGTTGGACGTGAGCTTGACCGCGTGGCGATTGTTGCCCGCGTACCAACGAATCTCGTTAGACAGCTCGCCGTTGATCGTGCGTGAGTTCAACACCGACGGATTGCCGCCAAACGTCAGTGTGCGAATCGCCGATGACCCGTCGTCGAGCATCGAGTTGATGCGCACGATACCGCCGGGTGACCGCAGATACGGTGCGTTTTCCTGACCGCTAACGCTCACACCAAGATTCGTCGTCGACAGAAAGCTGTCCCAGATGTACGCGCTCTGTTTCGCCGTCACCTGCCCCGACCAACTCTGCGACTCACCATTGTGCGCAGGCACCGTCAGAATGGAAGAATTTCCCACGCCGATGTTGCCGATCCCGCCCCCGGCGAATCCCCCACCACCGATCAATCCACCGCCACCGCCTCCAATCACCTGCTGATTCTTGGTGAAATTCCCCACATAGCCAAACGTAAATCCGTTGCCCGCGCCATTACTGCTGGGCGTGATGTCGACGTTGCCTTGTGCGAGATACTGGTCGGTTATCTGTTGCGTTGGTGCGTTCGAGATCGACGCCGGAATCTTGAGCGCCGAAAGTATGCCGAGTAAGCGCGTCACCGAATCGTTCGCAACACCGGCGGACGAAAGCCCGAGCGCGCTCGTGTTCAACAGCGATGGCAGATCGTTAAATCGTCGTGAGACTTGCGCCGACGTGTTGTAAAAATGCTGATCCATCTTGATCGGCCCACGACCGCCAAAGCCAAGTGAGATGTTTGTGTACTTCTTGTTCTGCGCTTCGGCGACATCGTCAGCAAATTCCAACGGCGGAGCAATCGCGTTCGAGCTCGCTTGCCGATTGGAAAAGTTGGAGCCGGGTTGCGTGCTCACCGAAATGCGCCCGCCACTAAAGCTGCCCACCGCGGGATCGTACGAGGTCGTGACCACTGACGCAGTGACTTGCGCGTCTGAAGGCAGCACACTGACCGCCGAGCCGAGCCCGTTAAACGTCGTGCTGTTTTGATCGGCGGAGAGCCCGAGCGCAGAGAACACATCGGCTGCACCATCGAGTCCGGGAATCAGTTGGATGCCGGGAAGCCCTGCGGCGAGCGCGGCGAGATTTCCCATCTGATCGGGCGACACACTGTTCTTGTTGAGCGTGGTTTCGTTGCCACCAACGCTCGCGGTTCCGGCGTTGCGATTCGCCAGCGCGCGCGGCCCGTCTGCCGTGACGTTCATCGCATCAAGCGTCGCGATGCTCGACACCATTTTGGTATCGGCGAGGAGCACATCTTCATCGGCGATGCGCTTAATCTCGAACCGCTTTCTGACGAAACCGATCGCGCTAAACTCCAACCAGTAGTCACCTTCACCATTGGTGTAGGTAATGGAGTAGCGCCCGTTCTTATCGGTTCGCGTGGTCTTGGTGACGTTGCCGGAATATCCGGACGACTTCACCTGAACGTTCATCAGCGGCTCCCCTTCGGAGCCCGTGACGCGACCGCGGATGACGTCGAGGGTCTGCGCTGATAAGGCAGACGTGGTCACCGTAACGGTGACAAGAGCAATCAAGAGCTGGACGAGCGAAAAAAGTCGACGCATGGACGCGGAGCGGGAATGAGCGAGGCATGCCGACCCTCGCCGGACTGCGCAGAGGTGGCATTCGATGTCTTCCTGTACCATGACACATGCGCCGGTGTTTGGAGTTTACCGCAAATGTCCGATTTAGTCGGATTTTGTGTCGGTCGGACGGATCAAGTGAAAGGTCGTCTGCCGCTTAAAGCCCCACCGGAGCTTCCCCGAAGCGTCGATAATCACGTCCTCTTCCTGCATC
>JANXUN010000615.1 GCA_025356185.1 Gemmatimonadaceae bacterium | reverse complement strand
ATAAGCCCGTGTCGCGCATCGAGTGGGATCTGGAGCAGATCGAGCGCGGTGGTTATCCGCACTTCATGCTCAAGGAAATCTTTGAGCAGCCGACCACGGTGGAAAACACCATGCGTGGCCGTCTCATTCTCGAAGAAGGATTTTCCAAGCTTGGTGGATTGAACATCAGCAAAGAAGATCTGCTCAAGGTGGACAACATCATCATCACTGCATGCGGCACCAGCTGGCATTCGGCGCTGATCGGTGAGATGATGATCGAAGAGTTGTGCCGCATTCCCGTCGAAGTGGAATACGCGTCGGAGTTTCGTTATCGGAACCCGATTGTGACGCCGACGACGTTGTGCATTGTGATTTCACAGTCGGGCGAAACCGCGGACACGCTCGCCGCGATGCGTGAAGCAAAGCGACGCGGCGCGCGCACGCTGGGATTGGTGAACGTGGTTGGTTCGACGATTGCCCGCGAAGACGACGGCGGCATTTATTTGCACGCGGGACCGGAAATCGGCGTTGCATCGACAAAAGCGTTTAGCAGCCAAGTGGTTGCGCTGGCGCTGTTCACGCTCAAGCTGGCGCGCTTGCGGAATTTGTCGGTGTCAACGGGACGCGAGATCGCGCAAGCGTTGGCCAAGCTGCCCGAACAGATTCAGTCAATTCTCGATCGCGCCGAAGAAATCGAAGCCTTGGCCGATGAGTTCAAGCGTGCGACGAACTTTTTGTACCTAGGACGCGGCTACAATTTCCCGGCAGCTCTCGAAGGCGCACTTAAGCTCAAGGAAATTTCGTACATCCACGCCGAAGGGTATCCCGCGGCCGAGATGAAGCACGGACCGATCGCGCTGATTGACGAGATGATGCCGGTGGTGTGCATCGCACCGCACGATTCGGTGTTTGAAAAAATCGCGTCGAACATTCAGGAAGTGAAAGCGCGCAAGGGTACGATCATCGCGATTACGACGCGCGACGAACCATCGTTGGCAGGCAAGTTGGACTATGAGTTCCGTATTCCTGAAACGATCGACCTGCTGACGCCGATTTTGGCGAGTGTGCCGTTGCAACTGTTGGCGTACTACATCGCCGTCAAGCGCGGATGCAATGTCGATCAGCCGCGCAACCTCGCGAAGTCGGTGACTGTAGAGTAGACGGGAGAAGGGAGACCGGAGACCGGAGACCAACGGCAAGACGGGAGATTGAAGACGGGAGAAGGGAGACGGGAGAGAGTACTCTTCCGTCTCCCTTCTTCCGTTTGCGTGATTCGGTCGGCCGATTGCGAGTAGTCGTCTTCCGTCTTTGGCCTTCCGTCTTCAGTCTCCAGTCTCGCCGTTCGTCTCCGGTCTCCGGTCTCCCTTCTCCCGTCTCAGCAAGTGCCCGAACTTCCGGACATCACCATCTATCGTGAGCGCCTTGACGCGCGCGTCCTCGGACATGCGCCTCTTCGCGTACGGATGCTGAATCCGTTTGTGCTGCGATCGGTGGCGCCGACGCCGCAATCGCTTGATGGTGTGGTGATCACGGGCATTCGCACTATTGGCAAGCGCATCGTGCTGGAGTTTGCAAATAGCTGCTTTCTCGTCATTCACCTGATGATTGCCGGGCGTTTGCGATGGCGGCCGCCCGGTAAGAAGTTGCCGGGCAAACTGGCGATCGCGAGCCTTGAGTTTTCGCATGGCACGCTGTTTTTGTCTGAGGCGGGCTCCAAACGTCGCGCCTCGATTTTTGTTGTCGAAGGCGCGCACTCACTGGTGCAATTCGATCTCGGTGGCGTCGATCCGCTGGCGTGTTCGCTCGCGGAGTTTACCCACGCGTTACGTTGTGAAAATCACACACTGAAACGATCACTGACCGACCCGCGATTGTTTAGCGGTATCGGCAATGCGTATTCTGACGAGATTTTGCACGCCGCGAAGCTGTCACCCATGCAGCTCACGAGCAAAATGCCGGATGCGGATATCACACGACTGCGCGACGCGACGCGTGACGTGCTGGTGCGATGGACGGCGACGCTACGCGCCGAAGTAGGCGCGGCCTTTCCCGAGACCGTTACGGCGTTTCACGAGGGGATGGCCGTGCATGGGCGCTTCGGCAAATCCTGTCCCGTGTGCGACGCACCCGTACAGCGCATTCGCTATGCGGACAATGAGACGAACTACTGTGCGCGTTGTCAAACCGGCGGGCGAATTCTCGCCGATCGAGCGCTTTCTCGGCTGCTCAAGAGCGACTTTCCTCGCAGTCTCGATGAATTGGACGCGTAGCGCGAAAATCTGCGCGAGGCGGCATCACGCTTACGGCTCGCGGCCGACTATTTTTCACGCATGACCGACGCTGTCGCTGCACCCCCACAATCTGTTTTAGCTCGCGAAATCGCCCGACGTCGCACGTTCGCGATTATTTCGCACCCCGACGCCGGTAAGACCACGCTGACGGAAAAGCTGCTGCTGTACGGCGGCGCGATTCACTTGGCCGGATCGGTAAAGGCGCGTCGTGCAACGCGGCACGCGACGTCGGACTGGATGAAGCTGGAGCAGGAGCGCGGCATCTCCGTCACCAGCTCGGTGCTGCAGTTTGAGTATTTAGGCTATCAACTCAATCTGTTGGATACACCGGGACACGAAGACTTTTCCGAAGACACCTATCGCACGCTCGTTGCCGCCGACAGCGCGATCATGTTGTTGGACAATCGACGCGGTGTGGAAGAGCGCACACGACAGCTGTTTGATGTCTGCAAGTTACGTCGCACGCCGATTTTCACGTTGGTCAACAAGTGTGATCGACACGGCGAAGATCCGCTTAAGCTCATTCAAGATGTTGAGGCGGATTTAGGGATCGACTGCTTCGCCGCGACGTGGCCGGTGTTTGACAACGATGTATTCGTTGGGGTGTTTGACCGACTCAAGCGCGAAGTGCATTTGTTTGAGCGCAGCGGCGATCGCGGCGCGACACGCGCAGACGATACGATTGTCAGCGTTGATGATCCGACGCTGATCGACACCATGGGCGCAAGTGCATTTGATCGGCTCATGACCGACATGGAATTGCTCGATGCCGCGGGACACACGTATGAGCATCACCGAGTCATCGACGGATCGCTGACACCGGTCTTTTTTGGATCGGCGTTGACGAATTTTGGCATCGAACCATTTCTGCGCGAATTTCTTGAGCTCGCGCCGGCGCCGACCGCGCGCGATTCGACGACGGGTGCCGTGGAGCCCGAACGCACCGACTTTACGGGATTCGTATTCAAGATCCAAGCGAACATGGATCCCAAACATCGTGATCGCGTGGCGTTCGTTCGCATCGTGTCAGGCCACTTTGAAGCCAACATGCAGGTGCTGCATCAGCGAAGTGGCAAACCCATCCGATTGGCTGCGCCGCAGCAGTTTATGGCGCGCGATCGTGTGGCGATCGATGAGGCGTGGCCCGGTGACGTGATCGGTATTATGGACCGTGGCTCGTTGCGCATTGGTGATACGTTGGGCGGCGACGGCAAACTTGAGTTTCAGGGCATTCCGCGATTCGCGCCCGAGCACTTTGCGCGCGCGATTCCCGCCGATCCGCTTAAGCGTAAACAGTTTGATAGCGGATTACGACAGCTCACCGAAGAGGGAGCGGCGCAGGTGTTTTTCGCAGAAACCTCTGCCGGATCACAGCCGATTGTTGGTGCTGTGGGTCAGCTACAGTTTGACGTGATGGCGTTTCGACTTGAGCACGAATACGCGGCGCCGTGCCGTTTTGAAAAGATGACGTACCGGTGGCCACGTTGGATCACGGGGCCCAAGGCCGACGTCGAGCGCGTCGCGAACGGGTTAGGGCGATTGCAATTGTATGATCAC
>JANXUN010000072.1 GCA_025356185.1 Gemmatimonadaceae bacterium | reverse complement strand
AGTTCGCGCTCGGTGGCTTGCTGGCGGTTGTTCCGTTTAGCGGAACCAGTTCGAATTCCGTCGGCGTGTTGTACGGCGTGGGAACATTGGGCGACCGCGAACACAACGTGACGCTCGGGGCAGGGTGGGGATACGTGGGAGGGACGCTATCGAGCAAGCCCGTGTTGACGCTTGGCGGGCAAACGCGCGTCACGCGTCGATTGGCGTTGATCACCGAGAATTGGTTTGTGCCGAATAACGGCAAGACCTTCGGTTTCGTGACGTACGGCGTCCGGTTCATTGGCGAAAAAATCGCCGTGGATTTGGCGTTTGGAAACACACTTGAAAGCGGAGACGCGTTCTTTCCCGGCGTTCCGCTGCTCGGATTTGCGTTCAAGTTCTGACGGCGCTGGAGGAGCGGAAACAGATTTTTGTTGTTTGATCCGTGTTTATCCGTGCCGTTTCCGTGCCATCCGTGTCAGTCAGTTGCCGTTACGGCGTCCGCCATATTGCTGCCTCGCTCACATTGCCGACGCGATCAACCGCTTGCACAACGATGGCGTCGGAGGCCAACCCAAACACGGTGTTTGGTACATCGAACACGCGTGTGTCAAACGGTACCGTGCGCAGCGTCCACGAGACACCGTTGCGCCAACGCACTGCCCACCACGACAGCGGTTTGCCGCCGTCACCGGCAATGGTCACACGCAGCACAGGTTGTGACGACAGCGGCACCACGCTGATAGTCGGCGCCGACGGAAGTTGCGCGTCGAGCCACGGCGTGGCCGGAACCAGCGCACTGTTCGTGAATGCTCCATTGGCGAGTAGCGTCGCCAAGTTGTCGCGATTCGCTTTGAGTGTCGACGTGTTGTACAGAATCGTACCGGTGGGTCCGCCACTCACGGCGGCTCGTGTCCGCGCCAGCTGCACTTCGTTCACGATTTCGCTCGCACCATACGCGCTGGAAGTGCCGTCCTGCACGCGATAGGCGGCGAGCCCGGGCCACAGGTGACGACGCATCGTGTTTTGAGCCGTCCACCAATCAAGAAGCGCGGTGAAATTTTGTCCGGTCGACGACAACGACCAATACAGTTGCGGCGCGAAATAGTCGACCCATCCGCGTTGCAGCCACAAGCGCGAATCGGCATAGATGTCGTTGTATGCATCAAGGCCTGTAATGCCAGCCGGATTTCCCGGGCGCCAAATACCGAACGGACTAATGCCAACGCGTGTCGTCGCGTTTACCGCATGTACGTCGCGATAGAGTCGTTCGACAAATCGATTGATGTTATCGCGACGCCAGTCGTTTTTCGCGAGCGTTCCGCCAGTATTCTTGTAGCGCGCATAGTCAGCGCTGTCGGGAAAGTCGAGGTTGGGACATTTCGAATCTGGATACGGATAAAAGAAATCATCCATATGTACTGCGTCGACGTTATAGCGACGCACCACGTCCTGAATCACACTGATTGCTTGATCATGCACTTCGCTTGCGCTCGGTTCGAACCAGAGCGACGAACAAAACACGCGCGCAAGGTCGGGGCGACGCTTCGCAAAATGCCGAGCGTCCATGCGCAGTGAGTCGCTCAAGTTGCCGGCACGAAACGGATTGAACCATGCGTGAAGCTCGATGCCACGTGCGTGTGCTTCAGTCACGGCAAATTCCAAGGGATCCCAACCAGGATCACCTCCTTGCGTGCCAGTCAGCGACCGTGACCACGGCTCGAGTGTGGAACGATAGAGCGCGTCACCATTCGCGCGCACTTGCAGCACAATCGCATTGATACCGGTGCCACGCGCCATGTCCAGAATGCTCGTCAGCTCGGCTTGCGAGGCCGCTGTCGTCAGTCCAGTGCGCGATGGCCAATCAATATTTGCGACCGTTGCGATCCAGAGACCACGAAATTCGCGCGTCAGCGCCGGCACGGTAAACGTGGGCGTTTTCGTTGTGTCAACTGGCGGTGTGACGACGATGGGCGCGGTGGGACCCTCTCCGCACGCCGCCATGATCACAGCGCCGGCAGCACACAAACACGAAAGGAGACTGCGACGAAGCATGCGACGAGAATGAACCACCGGCGCAGCAATCACAAGGGCGCCACTACATGGGTTGCGCCTTGAGCACGGACTCGATCGCGCACATACCGGGATCAACTCCTGCGCGATAACTCTCGATGGTCCACGGTGCCTCAATCCCCGGCGCGAATGTGTTCACGCGAATTGGACTGCGTACCACGTTGCCATGACAATCGGTGTACGATGCACAGCCGTTTTGATAATCGTGTCGCTCCTTCGTGTGGCCAATCACGATGCCACTGTTTTCGAGTGTCACTGGCGGTCCTTTTGCCCAAAACATCAAACGATCGCCAACGGTCTCACCGACGATGGTCACACGATCTGGCGCCGCAAGTTTGAGGTAACCAGTTGTCGAAATTGCGGCAGAAAATGTATACGGGCTTGTGAGAACAAAGATGCGACCCGCCACGAGCGACGGAAGCGATTGCACAAACCCACGCGCAAGATTGAGATTGCCGCCGCCGTTGACGCGCAAATCAATCACCACATTCTTCGGCTTTAGTCCGGGCACGCGTAGTAGATGGTTTGACTTGCCCGGGACGCCATTCGTTTGTAGGCAGTTTAAGATGAGATGACTGTTTCAATCGAATAAGGTAGAGTTCGCTACGCGACCATGACGTCGCGAGCTCAACAACGAGTGCCGACGGGCTAAATTGCGTGCAGGCCGTGGTTTACCTTCGCGTGGCCCCCGCAGCACATCCACCTTGAGTTTGATACGGAGCGGCGTCGTGGTCGAGCCACAGCATCTCAGTCTGCTACATCGCGTGGCGCACGCGCGCACGCTGTCGCGCTTGATTTTGGCACTGCTTGTCGGCGGTGTGATCGCATCGTTGCTGCCGGCGCACACCACGCCGCAGGTGCGTGCCGTCGCGTCGTGGGATGCGTTTGCGCTTGTGGCACTCATTCTGACGTGGACCACCATTCTTACGCTCAAGCCGGCGCAGATTCGCTCGCTCGCGCAGCGTGAAGATCCAGGTCGTACCGCATCACTGTTTGTCGTACTCTTAGGAGCAGTCGCGTCGTTGCTGGCCGTCGTCGTCCTGCTTCAGGGGAGCGACAAGATGGACACGAGTGACAAGGTCGAAGCGATCAGTCTTGCGTTGTCGGCGATCGCGCTCGCGTGGACGCTCATTCATACAGTATTCACCTTACGATACGCGCATCTGTTTCACGATGTGCATGCAGGTGATCAGGCGCTTGAGTTTCCCGGAGATGAAAAGATGCCGGACTATCTCGATTTCGCGTACTTTGCGTTTGTCATTGGCATGACGGCACAAACCTCTGATGTGAATATTCGCGCTGCCAGCTTGCGGCGTGTTGCGCTGCTTCATGGTATCGTGTCCTTCGTGTTCAATACCGCCGTCGTGGCGCTCAGTATCGGAATTCTGAGCTCGCTGCTGTAGCGCTCGCACGACCGTCCCTTATTCCTCAACGCGTGTCTCTTTCGACTCTGCTGACGGGCGCACCACAGCTCACAATGGCCGATGCAACGGCGCTTGCCGAACAATTGTTCGGTGTGGTGGCCAG
>JANXUN010000071.1 GCA_025356185.1 Gemmatimonadaceae bacterium | reverse complement strand
TTCTCGACGTGTTCGGCGCCGACGTGGGTGCGCACTGCCGAAGCGCCGTGGGCATGGCCGAATTGCCTTGGGATATTCCCGTCGAGATCGAGGGCGAGGTCGATATACGCTCGTGAAGCGCGCGTCTATGACGCTCGTATGAGTGAAGGCATCGCGGTCGCGCAAGTTGTGTGTTTAGGCGCGGAATCGCCCGATCATGTGGCGCGCAACGCGCTCCATCACGCACACGTCGCGCAGCGCGCTGCCGACGAAGGCGCACGTCTCATCGTGTTCCCCGAGCTTTCATTGAACGGGTACGCGTATTCGGCACGCAGTGAAGCGCTGGACGCGGACGATGCCCGACTGGCGTCGTTGCGTGCCATTGCGCATTCACACAGCATCGAGATTGTGGCGGGCGCACCCGTGCTATCGAACGACGGGTTGCACATTGGCGCAATTGCGTGGCACTCCGATGGTACGCACACGGTGCACACCAAGCAGTACCTCGCGCACGAAGAACAACAAGCATATGTCAGCGGCGTTGCACACCCACCGTTCGCTGTTGGCGCCGAACGTATTGCGATCGCAATTTGCGCGGATGTGTCGACGCCTGCACACGCGCAGGCGGCCGCCGACGGTGGTGCGACCGTGTACATCGCGGGGTCACTTATCTCGTCCGATGACGAAGGACGCTATCCAGAAAAACTGCATCGCCATGCGATGAATCATCGCATGCTGACGCTGTTCGCGAACTACGCGAACGACACCGCGCTCTACCCAACGAATGGACAGAGCGCGGTGTGGGCCCCCGATGGCGAGCGTCTGGCTGTCGCACCGGATCGTGGTGAGGCGCTCGTGATCGCGTCGCGCGCAGACAGCGGCGCGTGGACGGCGCGCGTCGTCGCTATCGACTGATTAAGTACGCGGCCTTCACCACGAACGTATTGTCTGGGTGCAGTGCGAAGAGATCGCGATAGTCTTGCATCACGGAGTGATTCGAGTACTGATCCGACGCGTCCTGCCGGCCGTGTGACCACACCACGAACAGTGTTGATCCCGGCTTGTATTCCCACCGCGCCACGGCGTTGGTGCGCAACTGTGTGAACTTGAACGCCGCCTGGGATCCCGCGGGCGCGACGTATGGACGAAACCGATCGGCGTACGCTGAGGCGTTCGGTGTGGCACTCAACTCGCGCACGTTGCTGTAGCTGCCAGTCGCAACGAACGGTTGTCCGTAAAACTCAAAGGTGAGATCCGGCGTGACCGTGTAGTTGAGCCGGGTGTTCATGGACACCGTGTGCTGACGCAAATGCGCGAACGAGTAGTGCACGACGTTAGACACGTCGGTGTAGTTACCGTACCACTGTTTGTCGTTCACACCATTCGAAATGTTTGCGCCGACGTTGGCCTGGAAACGTGTGGAGACGCGAACCGTCACATACGGGCTGAACGATGCGCTGGACGATTTGCCTTCATCCTGCGTGATGACGTTGACGAACATGCCACCAGAAACAGTTCGGCGGCCATCGGTGTTAAAACCGCCCCACGGCGCAAAAAAGCCTGAGGTGCGCAACACGGGTCCACCGCGCGAGCAACGATCGCAAAATGTCGGCGTGATGCCACCGAACGTGCCGCCGAGGTGATAATTCCAATTGTTGGCGTCACCCATATGGCCGTTGATGTTCACGGCGTTATCGAGACGTGTGCCGGATGTGTTCCACGTTTCCCAGTGATTGGCGTTGAGCTGCGCCCACCGATAAAACTTGGTCGCTTCCTGAAATGAGAGCGCGGTCCATGTACTCCAGTTCAACTGATCGGCGCGCTGCAGATAGCCCAGATCGTTCACATCGAATCCAGCCGACTGGCGCACGATACTGCTTTCAAAACGCGTGATGCCGCCGCCGTACTTGCCGACTTTGAGTTGCTCTGCGTGTCCGGCCAGCGACGTGCGCGCGGAGTCGACCACTTGATCGTCGCCCGGCTGCTGGAAGTAGTGAACGGAGTTGCGCTGCGTGCGATAAATCGCCGTTTGCGATCCGCTCACCTGTGAGCCCGTCAGCTGCCCCGCAATTTCGTACTGTCCTTTGTGAAACCGATTGCGAAAGTTGACGCCACCAGCGAGTGCCTGATCGTGCATGAACGGATTTGTGAGCGCGTCGGTGTTTCGGTTCACTGCCGTTCCAATAACACTTACGCCCGCTTCGCCGCCGCGCAAATCCTGCTGCGCGCGCACCACGGCATAGTTCGCGCTCGGTTCGGCCGTCAAGTTATTGATGCCACGAACCCGCTCCGTCACAGCGTCGAGTAGTCCAAACGAAAGTCCCGATGCGGTGCGACCAGTGAGCTTACTCGCGACGGCAATCGGCGTTGACGTTGGTGTTGTGTTGTCGCCGTTCGCATCGCGCAACAACGGCGAACGACCAATGCGGCGCGAATAGAACAGCCCTTCGTTGGTCTGGCAATCGACCACGATGTAGCAGTTGAGTTGAAACTGATACACGCCAGTGCCGGCGACAAAGAACGGCCGTTGCTCCGACACGAACGTTTCGAACGCGCTCAAATTGAGCACGGCAGGATCGGCCTCAACTTGACCGAAGTCCGGATTGACCGTCGCGTCGAGCGTGATGTTGGGTGTAATACCGACTTTGAGATCGCCGCCCACACTGACCTCTTGCTTCCGCTCGTAACCCGCCGTTGGCATGCGCCGCTGCAGATTGCGTGTGACGACGTACGGCGCCAACTCCATCCGACGGGCACTCGTAATTCCGCTGAGCTCAGTCACCTGGCCCAGCTGCGAGGCCAATCCGTTAGTCGTCGGTGAATACAGCGGCCAGGAGTCACGCTCATTCAATCGCTCGATGTCGCGCCACACACCAAAGCCAAAGTTGTGTCGCTCAGCGCCTGCATAGCGCAGTTGCGAAAGCGGAATACGGAACTCGGCCGTCCACCCCTTCGCATCGACCTTCGTCGCCACATCCCAAATGCCATTCCACGATCCGTCTTCTTCGCGATCGTTCGAGATGGCAAAGTCCCGCTTCACGCCGTCAGGGTTGACGGCAAACTCAAAGCCGGTGCGCTTATCATCGTACGAATCGATAATGAGCTTGATTTGATCGGACGGGCCGCGCACGTCGCGCCGTGACAGCGCATGCATGATGCTGTCTGGGTGCGCGTCGTACATGCGAATAAAGACATACAGGTTCCGGGCATCGTACGCGACCTGGAATTCGGTCTGCATGCTGGGATCAACATCGATCTTCGGCGAGAATTGGCGAAACGACGAAATCTTGGGGACCGTGCGCCAGACTGCGTCGTCATCTTTTCCATCAATCGTGGGTGCCTGCGGAGCGTGCGTCGCCTCGACGGCGCGGGTCGTGGCGCGCGGATTTGACGGGGGCGCGGACGAGGCGGCCGCGGACGGCTGGGCGATGAGCAGAAGCGCGGCGAACGGCAGGAGCATGCGTGAGTCCAATAAGGGTTCGCGATTTTGGACAGCGCGATGTGGCAAATGGTTGGTGTGTGATCGGTACGGCGCTTCGCCGCACGCGTTTCGCCGCCGCAGCGCTGTCATCTCGCTCTCACATGGGTGCGCGGCACGCTAAGCTTCATGCTATGTCCGCTTCGTCCACGACAACGCCGCCCGACGCACGAGGGATGCTGTTCGTCCCTCAATGGCTGGTACGATTCGTGGTACTGATTGCGCTCCTGCACGCAGGGCTATTCGCTGGAGCGGCGCGCGGCATGCTGCGCGCGGTGAGAGCCGACGGCGGCACGTGGACTGAGTTTATGATGTTTGCACAGTACGCGATCGTGTTGCTGCTCGGCGCCGCGATACTGCAGCTGGCATCGTTCGTGATTGCGCGACGAACAATCGGCGACGTTGTCGCAACGGTGATGGTTCGCGTGATGGCGGTAATCGCAACTCTCGCGCTGCTTATTGATGTCGCGACGTTCCTGATTCTTGGCATGCATCCATACGGGCGAGCGACGTGGTCGGCGATCAGCTCCACCGATTTTGCACAACTGGTTGGGCGGAGCGGTGTCTTCGCGCTGCCCGTCGCGCTGAGCGTTGGCGTCATCGTGTTGATACAACTGTGCTTTGTGTTGGTGCGTCGCGGCGCATTCATCAAAGCGATATCTCCGCTCGCGCGCGTCGGATCATCGCAATTCGCGCCTCGAATCGCCGCGTACTTCGCCGTTTCGCTCGGCGTCTTCATGCTGGTGGATCGCCCCGACGACGAGCGGTTGATTCCCCGTGGCGCATTGCCGTTTTACAGCCTGTTGTTTGCGTCGCACGCGCAGTATCCGGTGCTCTTGCCAGCATATGGACGCGACGCGACCGCCGAGCCGACAGTGTTTACGCGAACACCCGACATCGTCGTGTTGCAAGCCGAGTCGTTGCGATGGGACATGCTCACGGCCGAGCGTATGCCGCATTTGTGGGCGATATCGCAACGTGAATCGTGCACGGCGCTGCCGCGACACTATGCTGGCGGACACCTCACACAGTACGGCACGTACGCGCTGCTGTATGGGAATGCGTCGTCGACCTTCTTGCCATTCATGACAGAGGGGCGCGTTTCGGATCCGCTCGCTGCGCTAAAAAGCGCGGGATATTCACTGCTAGGCTTCGACGCATCCGGCGTATTGGGGTACACGATCCCGCCGCTCGCATCGGCGCAGTTTGCGCGATACGAAACGTTGCTCGGCAAGGATTCATCGGTGGTCGCGAACACTATTCGAGCGATAGACGGCGCCGCGTCGTCTCCG
>JANXUN010000057.1 GCA_025356185.1 Gemmatimonadaceae bacterium | reverse complement strand
ATCGTCGCCGGCGTCAATGCCACGTTCAGTCCCATGGCGACAGCGGCTGCCGTCGTCGCCGACGAGATTGGCTTTGAGCGCGAATCGATGAACCCGATTTCACGCGCTATGCCACCAGTGCCGTCGGTGATGGTGATCCCCGCTGAGCCGCTCGTGTCGCGCGTCAGTACCAGCCGGCCCGCCGACCCGTCTTTCACAATCGACGCGGTCACCCCGGTTGGGGTCGCGCCGGTGTTGGCGTTATTCAGTTTGTCGCGAATGTCATTGAGTGAATCGGACGCAGCGATCGTAATCGACGCGCCGTTGACCCCGAAGTTACCCGTCAGATTCAGCGCCGCGGAGGTATCAGCGACCGTGCTCCCCGCGATTTTCGCGGTGTCGGCAAGCTGCACCACCTCGACCTTGTACTTGCCAGCGGTGGCGTTGAGCGTAGGCGACGCCGTCAGCAAACTGCGCGATGACGTCGGACTGAGCGGAACATTGGCAGTAAAACCGCCAAAACCCACTCGACGCACGAGTCGCGCTTGGTCGTTCAGCGTGGTAACCAACGAGTTGAACGTCGTCCACGCTGCTTTCTCGTCGGCCTTTTTCTGTAACTCGGTAGTGAGCGGCGTGAGCGTGCGCGCTTCCTCGGCCTTTATCGTCGCGTCGACGATATCGCCCCACTGGATGCTGCTGCTCAACCCGCTGAAATTGATGCTACCGGTCGTCGGCGCTGCTGCCGTCGCGCTCGTGGTGGTGCTATCCGCCATCTTCGGCTCCTCGTTCGCTGCCTACGGGAATTCCCCGGAGCCGGCCGAAGCCGACCCCGGGGGTCATTCACCAACCAGACTACCCAACAGAGTTGCGACTTAACGCAGGATCTGCAGGATGCTCTGGCTGCCTTGGTTCGCCTGACCCAACATCGCTTCGGCCGCCTGCTTCAGGATGTTGTTCTTCGTGAAGTTGGCCATTTCTTCCGCCATGTCGACGTCGCGAATGGTCGACTCAGCTGCACGCACGTTCACGACGGCCGACTTCAAGTTCTGCACCGTGTAATCGAGCACGTTCTGGCCGGCACCGATCGACGCCAACGTGGTGTTCACTGCATCAAGTGCGGTATCCGCGTTGGCAAGCGTTGACGAACCGCTCAATGACGTCAACGTCAATGCCGCGTTCACCGTCACCGTACCGTTGGACGTCTTGTCGGACACTTGGAACGTCAACGAGGCGAACACGCTGGCGCCCTGGAAGTTCGCGTCGGCGAGAATACGCGCCGATTCCGTCTGCAACGTCGCGATTTCCGTGCCGAGAGTGCCGGACACCGTGCTGTTGTTACCCGTCGAATCTTTCTGCGTGATCAGTTCCTTCTGACGTTCGATGATTTTTTCGATCGTCTGCGCCGCGCCTTCAGCGATCTGCAACATCGCGCCACCCTGCTCGGCGTTCGATGATGCCTGCGTCAGGGAGCGGCTCTGGGCGCGAAGCTTGTTCGCGATCGAGAGTCCGGCCGCATCGTCAGCTGCACGGCTGATCTTGAGACCCGAGCTCAACTTCCGCATGCTGCTCTCGGTCGCCATGTTGTTCAAGAAGACGTCCTTGGCGGCGGTCAGAGCACCTACGTTCGTGTTAATACGCATGACTACATCCTCCGTGATGTTGATTTGAGGCATCCGTGCCTCGCCCGCGGTCCGACGATCGGACTGCGGTCAGATCTCAGTGTCGTCCGCGCAGTAAAGAACTTGAGTTGACCCGCACAGCGCGGGCACACCTTCTCACTTCGTGCCGCAAGAACTTTTGACGGTGTTACTCTCTCAGCACGTCCTGTCACAAAACCGGTCTTTCAGGTCCACAGCGGCAGCAGGAGCCCGTGTCCGACGCGTTGGTTGAGTGCTTAGCGCGCGGCCAAACGGCGTTGGACAACGGACAGTCCGACGCAGCCATTCTCGCGTTTCGCGAGGCGCAGCAGCTTGCTCCCGGCGAAGTCGGTATCGCGATGGCGCTGGCGAATGCGCAGCGGCTGGCCGACGACCTGCTTGCAGCGCGCACGACGCTCGTGGATGCGTCACGCAAGCGGCCGACAGCCAACGCGTCGCTCGATTTTCAGTTCGGTGCGGCCCTCTTAGAAGTCGGTGCCGCGCGAGAAGCCGCCGCCGCATTCGCGCGCGTCATGCGTGCCAATCCTGATGACCCCGCTCCGATCGGTGCACTCGCCGGCGCGCGCCGCGCCGCCGGTGATCTCGACGCAGCGTGGACGCTCATAATAGATGCGCTAAAACGGGCACCCGAGCAGCCGGCCTTCGTGCTGACCGCCGCACAGATTCGGCATGACATGGGTGACACAGACGGCGCGCTGTCCTACCTCGACCACGCCGATCGTATCCGCCCGCATCACGCTGCGACACAATTGCAGCGCGCGTATGCCACGCTGTTGAAAGGGCCGAGCACTGCCGCGTGGGAATTGTTTGAATCGCGCGCATTGCCAAAGCCTTCAACACATGCGCGTGCCTGGAACGGTGAATCGCTCGTTGACGCCACCATTCTCGTCATGGCAGAACAAGGCATTGGTGATCAACTGCAGTTTGCGCGGTTTATCCGTCTGCTGCACGCGTTCGACCCATCGCGGATCGTTGTCGAATGTCATCCGCAGTTGGCGAGTCTGTTCCGTACCACAGACCTAGAAATCGTCGAACGCGGCCAGGCGCCGGACACCGAGTGGTACGTACCGCTGCTATCACTGCCGCACCGGCTGCGGCTTGGCAATCGCATCGATGGCATTGTTCCGTCTATGATGTTCGGCAATTTCTCGGCGCCGCGTAAGGCGCCGGATGACCCCGCACTGCCGCTGCATCTCGGTTTGGTGTGGGCCGGCAATCCTGCATTCGCTGGACATGCCACACGCGATTTCGATCGCACGCTGCTGCCAGCACTTTCACAACTGGACTTCGTGAAGTGGCATGCGCTGCAGCAAGGTGAGCCGCTACCCGACACGCTCGAGAACATTGTACCGGCACCTGTGCTATTCGATTGGCGAGACACAGCACGCACACTGCTTCAACTTGATGGAATTGTCACGACGGACACGGGCATCGCGCACCTTGCGGCCGGATTGGGGTTGCCCACATGGGTGCTGCTGCAACACGTGCCCGATTGGCGATGGGGAATGCACGACGGTGCGTGGCCTTGGTATCCATCGGCGCGACTGCTGCGACAGACAACCCCAGGCAATTGGTCGAGCGTGGTTGAACGACTTGGGGCCTCGCTTGCCGATTTCGCGATGCAGCGCAAATCCGAGCGCGGACAATGAGTGCCTCTACGAACCCCTTGCGTCTTCGGCTGTTCGCACCGGATTCGCAACGTGCGGAGACTCAGGCGCCGCCAAAATTGTGGTTCGCGATTCTGACGTACAACGCGCTGGCGTACACGCAGCGCTGTTTGGTCAGTCTCGATCTGCACACGAATGAGCCATGGCGTGCGGTGATTCTCGACAACGGCTCCGTCGATGGCACGCGCGACTGGCTTCGCGCCCTCGACGATCCACGCATCGCTATCGAACTTGGGGTTGAAAATCGCGGCGTTGCCGGAGGCCGCAACAGACTCCTCGACCTCATCGGCGATCGCGTGCCCGACGACGGATTTATCGTGTTCATCGACAATGATCTCGAATTCTTTGCTGGTTGGCTGGAGCCGTTTCGTGCGCTATTCGCTCGTGATCCACGCGTGGGAATGGCATCGGCCAACGGCTACGAATTTGTGGTAACCGGTTCGCGACGCGAGCTATTGAGCTATCCTGGACTCGTGCCGATGCCGGTCGACGTCGTGTCGGGTGGCTTCGCATGCTTTGTGCGACCGGCCGTCTTTCGCGAGATCGGCTATTATGACGAACAGCTGAACCCCTTTTGGCACGAAGACGACGACATCACGGTGAGGGCACAGTGCGCGGGATGGAAAGCATTCGCCGCTCCCACTCCTGCAATTGTGCATCACGGACATAAATCTGGCATCGCGATTGATGCGACGGCAGCACAGACGTCGCTCGAGAAGCAAGCATATCTGATCGGCAAATGGCGGAAGAATTCGCTCATCGCGCCCGACGGACGACTGCACTACGGAAACGAATCAGACATCGACACGCTCGGCGCGTTACTCGCGCATCGGATGCAACGACCGTTTCCCGTGCGACGCAGCGAACAAGAACGCGCACGCCTCGATATCGGGCAGCTCGCCCATACGATTGACACGCTCGGGGCGCTAACGGAGCGCAGGCAATTCGCATCGGCGCCGGCGCTCGCGATGCTCGACGAACTCATCGCACAACAACCGGCCAATACACGTTGGATCTCACTGCGCGATGCGGTCGTCGGATTACGCGAGAGTCGGAGACGCGCAACACGACTGCCGACGCCAGACACGCCTGCAACGCTCTGCAAGATCGCCGACGTCAACGATTGGAACGACGACGAGTTCGTTGCACTCGCACAACACGTCGGCGCGGACGGTCGCGGACGGGCCCACTGGTTTGATCGGACCGCGTACACGTGGGACGCGACGCAGTTGGCTCGCATGCTATTGAACGTTACCGCGTCGCTCTCATCTGCGCGCGTCGTGATGCTGGGTGACCTGCGCCGCGCGTTGGGCTGGCGCATCGCGGCGCATGTGCAGTCGGTTGTCGTCGCCGATGTGCTCGCGCGCTATGGCGCCCCGTCAGACACGGTGTGGCTCGACGACGCCGCGCGGTTTGCGCCGAGTGACGCCCCAGTCGATCGCGTGCGCGCCGTCGATATCGCTGCGTTGCCTGCACAGATTGCCCCGCTCGGCGCGGATGTTGGTATACTGGTTCCGTGGTCGAATGACACGTCGCTCAACGAGTATGCCGCGCTTCTACACGTATTGCTCAGGCATCTGTCGGCAGATGCAGTCGTATTGGTTGTGCTGCCGATTCGACTCGCAGGACCTCCTCATGCGCACGCGCTTGAAAGCGTCGCACGCATTCCGCAGTGGCTCGCGGCAGTCGGATTGGAGCTGTTGTCACCAGTCGACACGTCGATCAGCGACGACGGACTCTTGGCGGCAAGTGATGTCGACGCCCATAGCCCACGTACGCCTGATTTGTTGCGCGCGGACGGGGCGCGATTGATTGGTCGTGTGTCACTGGCGTGTAAACGGCGCACGACATGACACATCCCCGGCCCATGCTGACAGCGCTCGAGCTTGACGCAGTTTCACGCGCGGTATCTCAAACGCGCCTGCGTCCGTATGTACCGCCAATGCGCGCGTTCTCGCTGGGCGACGCCAGCACGTTTGGTATTCGCCGCGACTACGGCGAAAGAACCACGGCGCTCGCAGATGTCAGCGAACGCACCAGAACGCTTGAGTCACGCGCGACGAGTTTGGCGGCGCAAGTAGCCAACGTCTGCGTCAGCGCGCTGCATACCGCCCGCGTCGACATCTCCACATCCGTCACGCCGAGTACGCCGCTCGACGACGCCGTGCTGTTGTGCGCTGATGAGTTGACACGCGTTACCCAGCCCGCGCTGCTATTGCGCGTTATTCACGCCAGCCTCGATCGTGCCTCGATGGTGGTGATCGCGACAACGCTACGTGTACTCACGGTGCACTCGGACCATGATGATCTCGGTCCACCATCCGACATCTCGCTCGTACGCGAATGGACGTTCCCAGAGTTGCAGTGGTGTCTTCAGTTGTTTGGCATCGAGCCACTTTTCGGCGGCGTGGTCGAGTTCGCTGAGGACGGCAGCGCTGGTTCAACGCAGGCCGT
>JANXUN010000056.1 GCA_025356185.1 Gemmatimonadaceae bacterium | reverse complement strand
CGGAGACGCGCCCGCTGCCAAGTTTGCACTAGGTCGCTTTAAGTCGATGGACCTCGACATGACGGCCGTTCGCGCCGAAGCGTTGAGTGCGGCCGCACGCATCACGGGCCAGCCGTCGAAAGACGTGAACTACATCATTCCGCGTTTTGTACTGGGCTATTTACCGCTCGGATTGGCCGGATTGTTTCTGGCGGCGGTGCTTGGCGCGGCGATGTCGGCGATCTCGGCCGAATTGAGTTCACTGTCGACGGCAACCGTGATCGACTTTTATCGGCGGTGGTACAAGCCCGAAGGGAGCGATCAACATTTCCTGAACGTGTCGCGCATCGCGACCGCAGGGTGGGGCGTATTTGCGTGTGTTGTTGCGACCTATGCTGCGACGCTCGGTTCGCTCATCGAAGTGGTCAATCGATTTGGTTCGTTCTTTTACGGCTCGATCTTGGGCGTGTTCTTACTCGCAATGATTGCACGCACCACCGCGCTTGGTGCATTCGTTGGTTTGCTG
Organism: Gemmatimonadaceae bacterium; assembly: GCA_025356185.1. Taxonomy (GTDB): domain Bacteria; phylum Gemmatimonadota; class Gemmatimonadetes; order Gemmatimonadales; family Gemmatimonadaceae; genus Gemmatimonas. The sequence continues at coordinate 10,284 of JANXUN010000056.1, read as the reverse complement.
GCGGGCATGGCGACGGTCGGATCGGTGTCGTTCGGCGCGCCGACTGTTGCGTACTTGTGGTACAACGTGATTGGCGTCGTCGCCGTCGTTTTGGTTGGATCTGCAGTCAGCGCAGTTGCGCCGCGCCACACAGCATAGGCGACAACCATCGGCTACATCTTTGGCGCCACTGGAATCGGAGCGGCGTTGATCAGGTTGAGCAACATCCGTGCTGCGCCCGGCACGCCTGCAGGTAGCTGTCGAAAGAGTGCAAGCGTCACGTAGACGTATTTGCCTTTGCCAACTGGTGCGAGTAGCAACGCGCCGCGGTTTTCTGGCTCATCGGGATCGTTCATGCTTAGTAAAGGCGAGTAGTGCGAATCGATCGTGCTGGGCATGTACGTCGCGCGTTCTTGCACCCAGTCGGTCCAATCTGACTCACCGATTTTGTTGGGCGTGTTCAGCAATGGCGACGTCGGCTGCAACACTTTCACCGCGGCCTGTTCCATCGTGACGCGTGCCGCCGGACGCGTCCATTGCAGCGGGTATGGCGTCACTTTGAAGCGACTCATGTCTTGTGCGCCGTACTGCACGATGAGTGTGCCGCCGCGATTCGCGTACTCGAGCAAGCGCGGGTTCTGACGCACGAGCTCTTCACTTGCCTCATACGCGCGCGGTCCAACGACAATCGCAGTGAAACGAGACAGATCAGTGCTACCAAGCGACGACGGTTCGAGCTTCTCTGCTGCGACATCCAACTGCTGCAGTGCCTCGAGCCCGTGATCGCCGACGCCAACGATGTAGCCGACATGCGCGCGCGGTGGAATCTTTGCAGTCACCGCGGAGAGATACATCCCCGACGTGCCGTACAGGCGCTGCGGATCGATGTGCGGATAGTTGATAGTGTAGTAGCCAGTCGTCGCAGCAACACTATCGTGGTACGCAAACGCACCCACGATTAGCCGGCCCACGGCGACTATACCATGCAACTTGAACGTGACGACCGTCGAGCCCAGTGCGGGCAGCACACGTGTGCGCTGAATCGAGTCGGCGACAAGGCCTTTGGGTAAATCCAGCTTCACCCGCACTTCCGATACGCTGTCGTACGCCGATTCAATGCGCACGCGGAAATCGCGCTCGACGGGTACGCCCGCGCGCATGTACTCGATGACGTTTTCGAGACCGATCGTGATGCCCGGAACGGCGGCCACGGGCACCTGTTGATCGCCCTTGATCGGATCGGCAAATCGATTCACGACAGGTGCCGTCACCGATACGGCTTCGCCACCAATCGAGAGGTACGCGAGCACAAACGTTCCAGTTCGGTCTTCCTGCTGTGCTTCATCGCGTGAGTCGATCTGTCGCGCAAACCAGTCTTGTTGGTGACGCCCGTTTTCGCGCCACCACGGTGACGCAGGAGCAAACGCTACCGCGTAGCGTTGAATGGTTCGCGCACTGTCCGGCGCGATTTGCACATTGCGCGGTGTCGTATCATCCGATGGCGTGACGTAGTCGCGCATCGATGCGCCCCTCATTGTGATCGGCGCACGACCGCGATTGAACACGGTGATGCTCACCGGCATCGAATCATTGACGTTGTGTTTCGTCGTTTCTCGCACAGGAAAAACCGCGCGCGGCGCCGTGGCTTCAACAGCGACGCCAGACGCCAGCACGAGCGCCTGTTCAACACGGGTGAGAGTTAATTGAATCGCGTCGTACAGATCAGGGGCAGCGTCGCCGGCTTTGCGTCCGCTTACCCGCGCCTTCGAAATCGCGCCTTCGGCAATCAACATCGCTGGTGGCGCACCGATCGACTTGCGCACAGCGCGAAACAGGCGAAGCGCCGACGCCAGTGGCGTCACGATCGGCGACGGATCATCGGCGCGATACACGGCGCGAACCTCTTGAACGATTCGCAACGCCGAATCGAGTTGCGTCTGCGCGGCGGCCGGCAATCTCGACCGAATCGCTGTCCACGACGTATCGACCCCATCAAACAGCGACCGTTCATCAGTGGCATTCGCTGGACCTACGCGAGACGCCTCACGCGTGATCGCGTCCATGATCACGCCTTTGCGCTGCAGCACGCCAAAGCCTTGCGACTTGTGTTGCGAACGACTTTCGGCGGCGATCTCGTAGTAACTGCGCCCCAGCGCGGCATCAAACTCACCAACGTTCATCCGCAACGTGGCTTCGGCCGGCGCCTGACGCGCGCTGCGATAAAACTTGGAAGGCGTCCACGGTAAGCCGTAGCCAACCACCGGAAAGCGCACCGTATCTGCCGCCGCATCGTACGCTTCGCGCGCGAGCAACCCCGACACTTGATGATGCCCGTGACCATCCCGCGGTGTGCCACTAAAGAATGCGACCATCACGTGCGGACGAAACGCGCGCACCACACGCACGACGTCGCCCAAGATCGAATCTTTGGGCCAATGCTGATACGTCTCTTCGGCATTTTTGCTAAACCCGAAGTCAAACGCGCGCGAAAAGTACTGTCGTCCACCGTCGATGCGACGGGCCGATAACAGTTCCTGCGTGCGTATCGCGCCTAATGCTTCGCCGAGCTCGTTGCCGAGAAGATTTTGGCCGCCATCACCGCGCGTCAGCGACAGATACGCGGTTTCGACATGCCGACCTCGCGTCAGCCACGCGATAAACTGCGTGTCTTCGTCGTCGGGGTGCGCAGCGACCGTGAGCACACGTCCCGTCGTGCCAAGTCCTGCGAGCGCCGACGACAACGCCGCCGCGCCGCGATCAGCAGCAGGTGTGCCTTGCGCGATCACCGCCGCGTGTGGCGTCATTACAAGAGAGCAAAACGCCGCAGCAACCGCTGCGGCGTTTTGAATGCGGCTCATATGTTTGTGCATGTGCATCATGCTAGCGTGAAATGGCTGTACCGACTGCTTCAAGATTGTCCCGGCGTGCGCCAGCGTTCTTCAGTGCGTTCACCAACATCCATCACCGCCGCGACAATGCGCGCTTGTTCCTGCGCATGTGCCTGCGCGTACCCTTCTGCAGGGCTCGCGCGCTCTTGGCGCCCGATATACCGCACACCAACAGCGGTTCCAGCTGAGGCGCGCAACCGCGACTGCGCATACGACCATGCACCAGAATTACGCGGCTCTTCTTGCGCCCACACCACCTGTTCCACCGCGGGATAGTGCTCCATCACACGCACGATCTCCGCATGCGGCCACGGATACAGCTCTTCAACGCGCACGAGGGCAACGTGCGGATTGCGATCGGTCGCACCTGCTAAATCGTAGTACACTTTGCCGGTGCAAAACACGACACGGCGCACATCGTTTCGATGTTGCGCCGCAAACGGATCGTCGATGACTGGCTGGAAGCCGCGATCGGTGAGATCGGCGAGATGCGACGCTGCTTGCGGCAATCGCAGCAACGATTTTGGCTGCATGCACACGAGCGGACGACGATCGGTGCGCAGCGCTTGTCGACGCAACAAGTGAAAGTATTGCGCGGGCGTGCTGCAGTACGCGACGGTCATGTTGTCTTCGGCGCACAGTTGCAAAAACCGCTCAAGTCGCGCGCTTGAATGTTCGGGCCCTTGTCCTTCGTAGCCGTGCGGCAACAACATCACCACGCCACTGTCTTGTCCCCACTTGGCGCGATCGGCGACAATGAACTGATCGATGATCGGCTGCGCCACGTTCACGAAATCGCCAAACTGCGCTTCCCACAGCGTAAGCGTGTCGGTGGCAATCGTGCTAAAGCCGTATTCAAATCCCAACACGGCGGTTTCTGACAACGCCGAGTTGTAAATCTCAAATACACCTTTGCGTCCGGTCAAATGCGCGAGCGGCGCGTACTTCTTGCCGTTCTCCATATCGTTCAGCACGGCGTGACGATGCGAAAACGTCCCGCGTTCGGCGTCTTGGCCGGTCATGCGGATGTTCACGCCGCTCTGCAACAGCGACCCAAACGCGAGCGCTTCGGCATGTCCCCAATCGATGCCGCCCGCATCACCCATCGCATCGCGACGACGTTCCAACGTCTTCGCGAGACGCGGGTGCGGTGTAAACGTACTCGGCCACGTCAACAGTGCTTCATTGATCGCGTGCAGCTGATCGCTTGACACGGGTGTCTGCACAGCGTGCGACGCATGGTCGTCTTCGACAGGCCACGGCGCATGCGTTTCTGTTGCAAGCAGCGACGCTTTGAACGCCGCATGAATGCGCGCGTAGCGCTCCGAGACCGACTGTTCAACCGCCGCAGCATCGGCCGAGGAAATCGTGCCTTCGGCGATCAGACGATTGGCCCACGCCTGCGGCACTGTGGGATGCTGCTTGATGAGTGCGTAGCGTTCGGGCTGCGTGAACGTGGGCTCGTCGCCTTCGTTATGTCCATGACGACGATAGCCCACCAAATCGATGAGTACATCTTTCTTAAACGTTGCGCGATACGCGCACGCCAAACGGGCCGCGGTGATGCACGCCTGCGCGTCGTCACCATTGACATGAAAAATCGGCATCTCGTATCCCTTCGCGATGTCCGACGCGTAGTGCGTCGAACGCGCATCGATGGGATCGGTGGTAAAACCCACCTGATTGTTCACGATGATGTGAATCGTGCCACCGGTGCGATACGCGTTGAGATTCGCGATGTTGAGCGTTTCTGCAACGATGCCTTCGCCGGGAAACGCCGCGTCGCCGTGAATCGCGATGGGCACCACCGATGATTCATCGCGTGCGCCGTCGCCGCCGGGCACCCGTTGGAGAGCGCGCACGACGCCTTCAATAACGGGGTTCACGACTTCTAAGTGCGACGGATTGGGCACCAAGCGCAGTCGTACTTCGTGGCCATCAACCGCGCGTGCGCCTTCGTAGCCCATGTGATACTTCACATCGCCCGTGGCGTTTTCGTCGGCGTGATCGTGTCGTCCTTCAAACTCGGCAAACAGTGTTTCAAACGGCTTGCCCATCACGTTGGTGAGCACGTTGAGTCGACCACGGTGCGCCATACCAATGACGACTTCACGCGCACCGGCACGTCCGCATTCGTCGATGACCGTGTCGAGCATCGGAATGAGCGCATCGGTGCCTTCGACAGAAAAACGCTTGTACCCGACGTAGGCGCGTCCAAGAAAGCGTTCGAGTCCGTCCACTTCGTTCAAGCGACGAAGCACGGCTTTCTTTTCGTCGGTCGTGAGATCGCGGGTGATCACGCCATTGCGAAAGGCTTTCCGAAACCATTCGCGTTCAGCATCGATTTCGATGTGCCACACTTCGTAACCGACGCGCCCACTGTACACGTCGCGCTTGCGGCGCACGGTGTCGAGCGCGCTGGGAAAGCGATCGTCGCCGAGTACGGCGCCAGGAATCTTTGCGAGATCGCTCTCGGTGAGGCCGTGAAAGTCGTTGGAGAGTTCGTCGGCACCTGGCGGCGGCGATCCGAGCGGATCGAGCTGCACAGCGTAGTGCCCGTAGTTGCGGATCGCCTGCTGCAGATTCGCGGCGGAGGCGACTTTGGTGAGCATCGCGATCGACCCGTTGCTGACTGGGTCGGACGCGCGCGGCGGCGCCATCGCGGCGGCGAGCGGCGCGGCGGTCGGTGCCGCCGCGGTCGTGGCTAGTCCGCTCGCAAACAGCGACTCGGCAACGCGAAAGTATTGGCGCCAGGTTTCGTCGACACTGGATGGGTCAAGACGATACCGTTCAAATTGCTCGGCAATAATGCCGTCGTTAAACACGCTAGTGATGGCAGACGCAGTCATAGTCCTCGCAATCTATTGGTGACGTCGGGCGACTGGCAGCACGAGGCTAAACTGTGAGCCTTCCCCCGGTCGTGACACGACTTCAATCCGTCCTCCAAGCAGCGTGGCAAGTCGGCGCGAGATGTAGAGTCCAAGGCCGGTTCCGCGATGGCGGCGTGTGTGCACATCGGCCAATTGCGAGAATGGCCGAAAGAGTCGCGAGAGATCGTTCGCGCTGATGCCGATGCCAGTGTCACGCACTACAAATCGCAGCCACTCTGCGTCGTCGCCGGTTGGTGAACCGCGCACCACGCGCAGTGAGACGACGCCGCGCTCGGTGAACTTGACGGCGTTTTGGATGAGGTTGAGCAGTACTTGGCGGACGAGCTGTTGATCGGTCTCGAGTTCGCGCGCTGGGTCACTGACCTCGACTTCAAAGTCGATGCCCTTTTCACGGGCGAGCGGTTCGACGTAGGGCATGACGTCGTCGACGATCGCGCCGACTTCGACTGGGGAGAGTCGAACTGACAGGCGGTCGGCTTCGAGCGACGCGTAGGTGAGAATGTCCTCGATGAGGGCGCCTAAGTGCCGCCCGACGGTACGCAGACGCACCAAGACGTCGCGCTGCTGGTTTGACAGCGGACCCAGTATTTCGTCCTCTAGAAGTTCGCCATATCCTTCTAGTGCCGCTAAAGGGGTGCGAAGCTCGTGCGATAGTGTCGCTAAAAGGCTCGTTTTTGCGGCGTCGGCAGTTTGAGCGTGCTCTAACAATCGGGCTTTCCAGAGGGCCAGAGCGGCCAAGTCAGCGACGGCGGCCAGGCGATCTTCGTCATCGGCGTCAAAGGGAGCGTGTCCGTCGCGTCGAAAGACGGACAGAACGCCAACAAGCTGGTTCTGAGCCATGAGCGGCAGCCGCATGACCGATCCGTCTTCCTGAAAATCAGGTTCGATTATCGCGTCAGTATCAGCACTTACTTCAGCCACCAAGGCGTCACTTGCACGTCCTTGGACCATCGCCGCATCGCAGATAGTCTGGAGAACGTCGGCGGCGTTAGTGCCAGCAGCGAGCGCTCGCGCGACTTGGCGCAACGTGCCGAGTTCTTCGGTTTTGCGGTAGTCGGAGTAGAGGATCTCGTCGCCGGTAAAGCGGCGAGGGCGCGGTTCGGTCATGCCGAACAGTCGCGTATTGTGGCGTGAATGTGAAGCGAATCGGGAAGGCGCTGCCCGTCTAACGTCGCGGCCAGATCATGATCGCCAGATTCCCGCAGCCTTTTGAGACGCTGGGACGCGAACTCGTCTTGGCGGTGAACTTCGTCGGGTTTCCACTCAGGCTGGTCACCCCTCGCTGCTTTCCGCTGCCCACGCCGCCGTGTTCCTGATATACCTCGATGAATTCGATGTCGTCGGCAGCGAGGGCCCAGGCCGGCACATCTCCCTCCGTGTCGACTGACGCTGCGCAATCACCGGTTAGGGCGCCATTGGCCGATCGACGCAAGATTGCCGCGAGGTCTTTGAGGCCGAGTGTGACGAGATCCTCATGCGTGTACATCTTCATCGCGATGCCCTTCTCGCGAATAAGGCGTTGGTTCATGTCGAATAGAGCGATGCCGATTCGATTATCCGTCTCACCCGACTTGGGTCGCATCCACGCCGTGATCAGGCGTCCTTCTGTAGCCGGAATCGTCGCGCCAATGAGCTGCCGCTCGAATCCAGCTCGTTCAAGCCTCACGAGATAGCTGCCGGGTTTGAGCGGTATGAAGAACTTGCCCAGCGAATCGGTACGCGTGGACCCTTCGCCGCCCAGAATACCCACGGCGACGTTTGCCAACGGTCGATAGGCGGTGTCGCCGATGATGCCGCTTAGTCCTCCGCGACTCGCGGTGGTGATCATCGCCGGAAGCACTCGCTCCAGCCGAATGAGCTGCACCGCGACCGACCCGCCAGATGCGCCCACGACCACTTTGTAGGTCTTGCCAATGAATCCCAGCCCGCGCGCGATGACGGAATACGTGCCAATGGCAACGGTGTCGAATCGAAATGATCCGTCTGCGCGCGTGCGTGTGCGCCGACGCGATTCGCTGATAAATACTTCGATGTCGGCGATTGGCGCGTTGAGCGTGTCGGTGACGATGCCGATCAACGTGTTCGCGCCTGCTGGTTGCGGAGCGACCACCTGCGCGTGCAAGTCACGTGTGAACAACAGCAGCGCGGTGAGTGCGAGCGCGATAATCGCAACGCATTTCCACAGCAGCGTTCGAGTCAGCCGCTCGACGAACGAGTTTGTCATTTTCGCGGCCACACGATCACGGCAACGCCCCCGCAGTCTTTGCCGCCGGATGGTCGAACGGTCCGTGCCGTGGTGAACTTGGTCGAGTTGCCGTTCATGCTTGTGACACCGCGCTGCCGTCCAGTACCGACGCCTTGTGTCGTTGCGTACACCTCGACGAATTCGATTTCGTCGCTGTCGATTGCCCAGATCGGAACCTTCCCGTCGCCGAGCGCGACGCTCACCCAGCAGTCGTCGGTGACGATCCCGAGCGCGGATATGCGCGCAACTGCCGACAATTTCGTGAGGCCGCGATCGACCAAGTCTTGATGGGTGTAGTACTTGGACGCGACGCCTTTTTCACTAATGATGCGCTGATGCATGTCGGCAATTTCAAACGCGTCGAGATTGCGCGTCGTTGGACCTTTGGGTCGCATCCACGCGGCCATCTGGCGTCCTTCCGAGTCGGGCACGGTGATGCCGATCATCTGTCGTTCGTAGCCATTCCGCTCGAGCAGCACGAGATAGTTGCCCGACTTGATTGGAATAAAGAACGCGCCCATCGAGTCTGTTTTGGCAACGCCATCGGTACCCTGAATTCGTACTGATACCTGAGCGAGCGGCTTATACGCGGTGTCGCCGATCACACCGCTCAATCCGCCACGTGATGCCTTGGTGACGATCGCCGGGAGCACGCGCTCTGTTCGCACGAGGCGAATGACGACGGTGCCGCCGTTTGCGCCGACAACGACCTTTTGCGTCTTGGCGACAAACCCCAGTCCACGCGCCGTGACGGTGTACGTGCCGGCAGCGGCCGAGTCAAAGCGAAATGAACCATCGGATTTGGTGCGCGTGCTTTGTCGTAGCTCGATCGCGTACACGTCGATGCCTGACACTGGCGCGTTCAGTGTATCAGTAACGATGCCGGTGAGTGTGTTCGCACCGGCGGGACGCGGAGCGGCGACTTGCGCGTGCATCGCGCTAGGCGCGGCGCACAGCGTTACGCTGATGATCACACACCTTGCCAACGATTTCCTCGCCCACTGGCCCATGGCCCTGAAAGTCCGCACGCTGGTCCCCCCGACAGCGGCTTTCTGCTCGCGCACCGCCGGCGCCGTCAGGCGCTCGGCGCGCGAGCAGTGAGTCGCCAAGGGGGCGACCGGCGTGCGGACGCGCGACCGACCTCGAGCAGCGAACGTCATTTCCGTAGCCACGCGATGAGCCGTTGCTTGCCGCATGCGCGACTAGGACCAGGGCGCATACTCGTTGCCGTATTACCATATCCACCGGCGTTGCCGTTGATGCTGGTCTTTCCGCGAGCACGACCGGCTCCCACTCCTTGAGATTCTTGATACACCTCGACGTACTCCAGCTCATCGGGGTCCAGCGCCCACATCGGCAGTGAGTCTTTAATGCCGTCGAAGTACACCCAGCAGTCGTCGCTAATGCTGCCGAACGTCGTACGCTGCAAAAGCTCCCGCAGCGTTTTGACACCAAGCTTGTCGATCTCGTCGCGCGTGTAGTACTTCGTCGCAATTCCCTGTTCGCGCACCATGCGCTGATTCATCTCGGCGAGTTGGCTCGCCTCGAGATTTGCGCCTGCGCCCACCTGCGGACGCATCCACGCCGCAATGCGTCGTCCTTCGTTCTCGGGAATCGTCACGCTTATCAATTGCCGCGCGAATCCTTTACGATCGAGCCTCACCATGTACGATCCCGCTTTCAACGGGACAAAGAACGCGCCGCTCGCATCTGTTGTGACCGTCGTGCCAAATCCTTGCACGGTGACTGTGACGTCGGGCATCGCTTGATAGGCGGTATCACCAATCACACCACTCAGTCCGCCGCGGTCGGCAACCGTTGTCATCGAAGGCAGCGCGCGCACGAGTCGTGCCATGCGAATCGTGACCATTCCGCCGGCTGCGCCAACAACCACCTGCACCGACGGCGCTGCAAATCCGGTGGCACGCGCAATCACATCGTACGTGCCGAGTGCGACGCTGTCGAATCGAAATGCGCCATCGGCGCCTGTGCGCACGCGCTTGCGCAGTTGCGTTACGCTCACATCGATATTCGCGAGTCGTGCGCCCGCGCTATCAGTCACCACACCGCGCAGCGTCGATGTTGGCGCAGCCACAGCTTGCGCCGCCACCTCGCGATGCACAACACAAACGGTCGCGAGGGCAATCAACAATGATGCGCGCATATGCTTGATGTAACTCCGCCACGAGTAATTCACTAGTTCACGACTAGCGGCATTCCCAATGTCTGACGAAGTCCGCAGGCTGGTCCCCCCGACAGCGGCTTTCTGCTCGCGCATCGC